>NZ_JAUBPE010000008.1:0-61669 GCF_036700565.1 Microcoleus pseudofavosus SVA1_A4 | reverse complement strand
TCGGTGTGGGTGTGGGTGTCGGTGTGGGTGTGGGTGTCGGCGTGGGTGTCGGCGTGGGTGTCGGCGTGACAGTACCGTTAAATTCGTAAGCGCCGATATCAACGATCGAACTTCCGTTACCATCACCATCAGCCGGGCGAGTCACACCGCGCTGATCCGTAGCCGGCGCGCCTGCACCAGTACCGGTATCAATGGCTGGACTTCCTACTAGCAACGGCAGCACGAAAGCACCGTTGATATTTTGCAAAAGGCCGAGTTTCGGATCTGCGATCGTCACATTTGCCGTAACATTATTGTCGTTAGGATCGCCCGTCGTGAGTTTAGCAGGAAATTGAAGATTGTTTCCCCCGTCAATCAGTTGCCGTCCAGTTTGCTGCTTAACCTTAAAAGGATTACCCGCCGTGTTGCTATCAAAAATCGAATTTTTGACAGTAATTGGCTGATTCCCAAAAGTAGCAATACCTCCCGAATATTCCCCAGCGGTATTCTTAGCAAAAGTCGAATTGACGATGTTAGTTGAAAAGGAATCTCTGTTACCGACAACCATTCCCCCGCCCTGCTTAGCAGCGCTGTTGCCGGAAAATGTACTGTTAACAACGCTGACTTTCCCGTCTTCTCCCAACCACAAACCGCCGCCGTTATCATCGGCTGTATTGTTTGCAAAAGTAGTATTTGTCACCGTTAAATCAACATTTCCGTGGCGGACTCCACCTCCAGAACCTCCACTTCCCGATGAATTCTTTACAGCTTTATTGTTAATAAAAGTGCTGTTTTCCAAAACCACTTTATCTTGGAAATAACCAAACAAAAAGGCTCCTCCTCCTTCTCCTGTCCCGATATTGCCATCAAAAACGCTGTTGCGGATGGCAATATTTCCGCCCACCGGGCCGGGAGTTGCATTGGAGCCCGAAGCATTAGCGCCATCGACGTAAACTGCCCCACCAGGGCCTTTGTCTGTGCGGTTGCCGGTGAATTTAGAGTTTTCGATCGTCATGCTGCCCAACAGGTTATTAACAGCTCCGCCGTAGCTGCCTTTGTTGTTGGTAAATTCGCTATCTCTGATAGTCAGAGAACCGCCGCTTTTAGTTGCGATCGCGCCGCCACCGCGTTCGGTATTGTTAGCCAAAGAACCGTCATTGCCACTAAACTTGCTGTTAGTTACAGTTGTCGTGCTGCGGAAACCCGTGTAAATGCCGCCACCAAAACCGGCAACATTATTGTTGACTTGGCAATTTTCTAAAGTTAAAGTGCTGTTACCTCCCGTTTGAATGCCACCGCCGCTGCTAGTTGCCTCATTATTCGGATCGGTTCCAGAAACTTTGCCGTTGGCAACAATCAGGTTTTTTAGAGTAACATTGGTTGAACCTTCTGTGAATATTACCCGCGAAGTGTTGTTGCCACTGATGGTTAAATTGGTAGCACCAGTTGCATCAATTGTCAAGTTTTTGTTGATGACAAGTTGACCGTTCGAGAGAGTAATTGTTTGGCTGGCAAGACTGGAGGCAAATTGAATGGTATCGCCGGCTGCTGCGGAGGCGATCGCACTTCTCAAGGAACCAGGCCCGCTATCATTATTGTTGGTAACGGTAATAGTTGCTAAAGTCCCTCGGTAATCCGCCATTGCCTGTGGATTCAGAGCTAAGGGCGCTTCAATATCCCCTTTGGCAAACTCCAAATTCCAGTTACCACCGCGGCCAGTGCGATCGCTAGATGCGGCAATATCAGCCCCGGTTAACTCGCCCAGGCGATCGACAAAATCACTACCCGAACCCGCAGCAACATCGCAACCGTAAAGCACGATATCAGCTTTTTCGCTCAGCGCATTTCGCCACCCTTGCAACAGACTTTCATATTGTGGCAAATTATCCGAATTCAACGTCGCAGAACCAAGCTGCAAGCTGCCAGAATTGCCGTGAGAAAAAATGTGAACTTGGTCTAAACTTCCGCCCGCCGCAGCGATTGTTTGCAGTTTGGCCGTAATTTGCTCGACTCCGTTGCCATTTTTATCTAAAATGATTGTCTCTGCACCGGGAAGCACGCCGCTGGCAAGACTTTGATAGTCATCTAAGTCTGAGTCAATGAATACAATTGATTTAGGACGAGAATTGCGGATAACAGATTGCGAATCAATACTGGCAAAATTTGAACTCATTTCGCATACCCTATGAAAATGTTTGCTGTTTGCTGTAGATTCACCTTGAAAGCAGAAGGTGAGAGATGCTGAAGGCAGCAGGCAGAATGAAGAACTCAGCGATAAATCTGGGGGATTCCCATTAAGGAGAAAAGTTTGTTGTTCTCCATGATTGAAATCCGGTACTTGTATCCGTATGCAAGTTTTGGTCTGTTGCGGCTGCGAGTTTTATAGCAATTAACCGCAGAGGATGTAATGCAAACAATCCTGGACGCAGAACCTCTATATTGCAGGTTTGCAATGTGCACCTCACCGATATAAGTAGCGAATCAAACCATTCATTTTTTACCCTTAGTTTGGATAAGTTCAGAAAAGATATCTGCGGTTGCGAATTCCTCAGAATTGCTCTAGCTCGTACCTTATACCACAATACAGTTCAGTTAAGGAAAATTGTAGCTAAAATGTTGGGACGAGTGAAACGGAGGGTTCGTTCCAAGGGCCCAACCTACGCACGGCCAGGTTTTTTAGCACTAACTGAACCGTATTGCCTTATACAATAAAATTCGCATTAAATGCTTGGTTAATTTAACCTGTTTACCCGATCGCAAAAAGTTCCGAAAAATCCGAAATTGAGTTTTTGAGAAAGCTTGCTTTATTCGGGCCGTGCGCGTTGTGAATCCTACGCGATGTTCCCCCAGTAGTAAGGTGCGCAACGCGCACCCTACCAGAGGCAGTTAGATTGTTACCTGAGTGAAATCGCTAGCGGTGAGAGTACCGGGCGCAACATCGTTAAGCTTCGCTAACAATTGATTAGTGCCAGTGACGCTAATCAAAGTTTGATTGTTGCTAGAAGTGATGCTGAGTTGATTGAAACTCAAACCAGGATTCAACCCAATTAAATCCTCACCCTTGCGGAAATCAGTAATCGTATCGCTGCCCAGATTTCGGGTTAGGAAAAACACGTCATTACCAGAACCGCCAGTCAAAGTATCGTCCCCAACATCGCCGGAAAGGAAATCGGAACCAGCACCGCCGGTGAGGATATCATTACCCTTACCGCCGTAAAGCGTATCGTTATCGGTGTCGCCGAACAGCACATCGTTTTCATTGCCGGCGAACAGCAAGTCGTTGCCCTCACCGCCATCGAGAGTGTCGTTTTCTTTGCCGCCGTAAAGCGTGTCATTTCCCAATAACCCAAAAATCTGGTCTGCACCTTCATTGCCAAACGCAATATCGTTGCCGTTTCCCCCATTAATTGTGTCATTTCCTAGGTTGCCTAAAATGTAGTCGTCGCCATCTTCGCCGAACAAAATATCGTCATCTTTGCCGCCGAAAATTGTATCGCTGCCAAGGCCGCCGGCAACAGTATCGCTGCCGAAATCTCCCCTCAAAAAGTCGTCGCCATCTCCGCCAACAATAGTGTCATTATCTTTGCCACCGTAGATGCTATCGTTGCCAGCACCGCCTTGGGCCAAATCGGTGCCTTCATTGCCGTAGATTAAGTCGTTGCCAGCACCGCCGTCAATGTTGTCGTTGCCTCCCAAGCCGTAGAGGCTGTCATTGCCCCCAAGTCCGTTGATGGCTTCGTTAATGCGGCCGCCCGCGATGAAATCGTCTGTATCACCACCGTTGAGGGTTTGGTTAACGGGGTTGGGAGTGACGGCTGCAAGGTTAAATTCGGGGGCGCCGATAGGTGTAGGCGTCGGCGTTGGCGCCGGTGTGGGAGTAGGAGTAGGAGTTGGCGCTGGAGTAGGAGTCGGCGCCGGTGTGGGTGTGGGAGTAGGAGTTGGCGCGGGTGTAGGAGTCGGCGCCGGTGTGGGTGTGGGAGTAGGAGTTGGCGCGGGTGTAGGAGTCGGCGCCGGTGTGGGTGTGGGAGTAGGAGTCGGCGCCGGAGTAGGAGTAGGAGTAGGAGTTGGCGCGGGTGTCGGAGTCGGAGTCTCAGTCGGTGTGGGTGTCGGAGTTGGCGCGGGTGTCGGAGTCGGCGCCGGTGTGGGTGTCGGCGTCGGAGTTGGCGCGGGTGTTGGAGTTGGCGCGGGTGTTGGTGTCGGAGTTGGAGTCGGTGTCGGGAGGACAGTACCTCCGAATTCAAAAGAGCCGCTGTCCGCGATCGCACCTGGAATGCTGTCACCATCTTGAGGGCGAGTCACGCCGCGCTGATCCGTAGCCGGTGCGCCGGTGGCAATCCCTTTATCAATTGCCGGACTTCCTGTCAGCAGCGGCCTGACTAAAGCGCCGTTGAGGTTTTGCAAAGGGCCGAGTAAGGGGTCTGCGATCGTCACACTTGCCGTCGCATTGACATCGCTTCCGTCATTGGGGTTTTTGGGCGGCCACTGAAAATTCCCTCCTAGATCGCTATATTGCGCGGTGACGTGTTGCTGAATTCCCCAAGGGTTTCCTCCGTTAGCCGCTGTATTGTTGGAAAAAATCGTGTTTTTGAGGCTGACATTATTGGCATCGGCGAAGATACCTCCACCAACCCAGCCTGCAGAATTATCGGCGATCGTCGTGTTGACAATAGTCGTGGGTGCACCAAGAGCCATTGCACCGCCGAGTTTGTTGTAATCATCAGCAGCAAACGCCGTGGAGTTGCCAGAAAACGTACTGTTGGTAATCGTAGCAGGGGCATTTCGCATCCACAGGCCACCACCTTGATTATTGGCTTTGTTGCCCGCGAAGGTGGTGTTGGTAATAGTCAATCCCTGGTTGGTTTGGTCGCTCAAAATCGTTACCGCACCACCATTTCCAGGATTTCCACCATTGGGGCTGCCTGTGAGCGCCATAACTTCGTTATTTTGGAAGGTGGTATTTTCCAAAATTACCTTGTCTTGGCTGCCGGTGAACAGATAAGCTGCGCCTCCTTCACCTCGACCTTTATTGTCTTGAAATACGCTATTGGTAATCTTGATTGTGCCGGAAGCTTCGCTCGGATTGCTGGCTCTGTCTGTGTAAATAGCACCACCGTTACCCCTTAAACCAGGATTACCTTGCCCTGTTGCGTAAGAGGCTGCGGTGGTGTCGTTGCCGGTGAATCGCGAGTTGTCAATCGTTAACTTGCCCTGAAGGCTGTTAATTGCCCCACCGTTAATTCCCTTGTTGTTGGTGAAGTCGCTGTTGGTGACTGTAAAAGCTTTGGAACTCAAAAAGCCGATCGCACCTGCACCGCGTTCGTCATTACCTGCCGTGGCGATGTTGCCGTTGAATTTACTGTTGGTAACAGTCAGAGTATTGTTGAAATTGCCAAAAATTGCGCCACCGCCTTTATCGGCGACGTTATTGTTGAACTGAACATTGTCTACTGTGAGGTTTACTTCGTCAGTTGTGCCGATCGCGCCACCTGTATCGGTGGTTTTGCCGTTGGTAATAGTGAGATTTTTGACGGCAAAACTCGTAGCAGTCGCAACGTTTGCATTGACAAAAAAGGCGCGGGATGCGTTGTTGCCGCTGACGGTTAAACCGGCTGCGGCGGCACCGTCAATGGTGATATTTTTGCCAACGGGAATATCGAGTTGACCGCTGGTGAGGGTAATGGTTTGGCCGGCTAAACCTGGAGCGAAGGTAATTGTATCGCCTGCAACAGCGGTGGCGATCGCAGCTCTTAAAGAACCGGGCCCGCTATCGCTATTGTTGGCTACGACGATAGTAGCTAAATCACCTCGGTAATTTGCCATCGCCTCCGGGCTCAAGGCTAAGGGAGATTCAATTTGACCCTTAGCAAATTCTAAATTCCAGTCGCCGTCTCTGCCGGTGATGTTGGTAGATGCTGCAACGTCAGCCCCGGTTAATTGACTGAATTTGTCAACGAAATTAGCGCCTGTACCTGCTGCTACGTCGCAGCCGTACAGCATGATGTCTGCTTGTGGGGCTAGTGAAGTTTGCCACTTTTCCAACTGGCTTTTGTATTGCTCTATATTATCTGAACCCAGAGCGGCATTGCCGAGTTGCAGGCTGCCAGAACTGCCGTGAGAAATGATGTGAACCGAGTCGATCGCCCCGTTGGTAGAGGCGTATTTTTCAATTTCAGAGGTGATCTGTTCGATGCCGTTTTTGCTGCGATCGAGTATTACTACCTGCTGTCCCGGCAGCACTCCCGCTGCAATTGACTCGTAATCTTCCACGCCGGAATCAATGAAGACTAAGGAACGCGGGGGCAGTTTTTCCAAAGAAGATTGTGAGTTGAGTTGAGCGAACGTAGAACTCATATTTTATACTCCATTAATGGCATTACTGGTAGATACAGCCCCGGAGTAATCTCATCAGCTTTATTTGATTACATCTTAACACCTAATTTGGCGCGTGTGTCAATTTAATAAATATTTTTTTTTATTTTTTTTTATCCTGATTTACCTGTTGGCGCTTGTAGTGGCTGGGATTTTTTGCCGCAAGCGCTGGGGAATAGATAACAAAAATTAGCGGGAATTTTCAAATAAATCCCGCTTCTACCAGCCGATTTTTTGGCGACATTATGTGGCTAAATCTAGCCATTATTTCAGGCGTTAGAAAATGTGTCTAGGGTAATTACCTCCTGAATAACCCCTCTTAATTATATGTAAAGCACTTATGTATAACCTCTATATGTAGGGTACGCAGGGCGCACTTTACCCATTTAAAACCGACTTATATACATTTTGAATAATTAGATAGGCTTTGAAGTTATGCGCTAGATTTTCGAGACACCAAAATACTGATATCGAGTTGGTTTTGTGGCATTTACTAAAAGTCAAAATAGTCTGATATTAAGTGCCTGTCAATCGATCGCACTCAAGTTGTTTGGGCGCTGGTGCGGCACTTTGAGGACTTGGGCCGTCACTGCAAACGTTATTATAATTATTGAGCGGGAGTTGATAGGATCGATTATTGCATCGCTCTCCTGATTACTAAACAGCCGATCGCGCGCGCGGCCGTTGCCGAGTGTGTCACTTTCTCGATCGGCATAACATGAACCAAGTCCGCTTTTTTCACTCAGGGAACAGTCCCATTTTGGCAATTGGCTTTTGTATGGTTCGAGATAATCTGAACTGAGGATAACAGAGGCTAATTGCTGTTTGCCCGAGCTGTCAGTACAAATTGTGCAAACTTTGTCAATCTCTCCAAGGATAGAGGCATATTTTTGAAGTGCCGAGGTAATTTGCTCGATCCCGTCAGAGTTGGAGTTGACTAAAATTACTTCTTCATCAGCCAAAATCCCAGAAACAAAATATCTATTGTCATTGATACTGGATTCAGTGAATACAAAGCTTCTGGATGGGGGATTTCGGTATTCCGAGGCGTGATTGATTTCCGTCAAAGAAGCCAACATATTTCGTGTTCCAAAAGGGTGTTGAGTGGTAGATGCACCCCTGGAGTCAGACCGTCATTCGATTTTAGATTTTAGATTTTAGATTTTGGATTGACCCCACGGATAAATTCGGGGGCTTGAGGATTTTAGATTTTAGATTTTGGATTGATTCCACGGATAAATCACGTGGCGGGTACCATCAAGAAATTTTTGGCAGAAACAGACAGCCACTTTGTTTGTTTCGCTTATTGCTATTTAACCCACCTATCAGTTTCGCCTATTTCTGCGGCACTGCCATCCGCGATCGCACGGAATTTATATTCTGCGTGTTTTCCCCCACAGCCCCAACTGCCCGTAATTACCGATCGATCCTGTATCCTGTAGGGTGACAGTTTCAAAAAATAATTCAACTTGATAGCCCGTGCTTCAAACCCCAATACTCATCACTCATTCCCATCTAAAATCTAAAATCTAAAATCTAGAATGGTATGACAGTTGGTCGATATGCCCGCAACTGCGCGACTCAAGATTCTGTAGAAGATGGCGGTTTCTTCCCTGCATTGCGGATATTAATAATCTTGCTGAGCGCCTCGAACCAAAAACTAGCTCCCATAGAAATAGCTACGCCGCTCAATATCCAACCAAACAATTTTGCTATCAAAGCCGGCAAAAATAAATTCCCCTTCGTGTCTAGTTTTAACCTGTTCGGTTCGCTCCATCCCAAAGGCAGAGCTACATTATCCAAAGCTCGATCGACCTGATTTTGAACTTTTGTCAGACTTGTTAAATTATCTAATTTCGTGCTAGCATTTTTTTCCACCAACTCCTTAGCGTACAAATTAACAGTCGATCGCAGCATCGAATCCTTCGACAACCGATTAATAATATTAATGCTATCAGCATTAGCAGCCACAGCGATCGCAGTTCCGAGCAAAATCGCCACCCCTCTGGCATTCCGCTTGTAAACGCCAGAAGCACGCTCCATCGATTGGTCAAACCAAATTTCAATTTCTTTCTGAAACCGCTGCAACTGCACTTGAGTATCTCCGCCGCCGCCTTCAGCGCGCTGCGCTAAAATATAAAGGCTGCGTTTCAAAGATTCTGGCATACGGTCCAAGGTTTCTTGAATTTGTTTGTAAATCGGACTGTCCTCTTTGTCCTCCATAATTTCTGCTACCGTATCCTGAGTTTTCCTAACTTTCCTAACGGTATTTAACAGATTGCTTAAACTCGGTTGCAGTTGCGATCGCAGCGCCTCCCGCTCAAATTCGCTATCAAAACTCGCCTTAACAAATGCCATTTGCCTCTGAAATTCTCTCCCTCCCAGCTCGGTTTCTGGCAGATAAACCTGAGAATCATTAATATAAAATCCTAGCTTTTCAGACATCCGATCCAAGCTGTTGTTCAAACTACCCAAATCGTTTTTATAATCTTCAACAACGCGATTAAATTCCGCCGTCAGCCAGCCAAATTCTTGCTCGATAATCGGTTTAGTAGACTCCGGCAGATTCAGACCCTCTCCAATGATTTGAATTTGTGCCAACTGTAAATCTTTAAATCTTTCCAATCGCGTTTTAGAGAGCGAGCGCATCAAAATAGAAATCTTTAAAGTATCTAAAAGGCTAGCAGAAAAACTCTCTGCGGGAATATAAGAAGGCCCGCTTGATTTATTGCCGAAAACATTCTTAATGCCAGTAACTCGGCGGCAAAAATCCCCCAAGCGGTGGGTCACAGAGCGGAATCCCTCTGAGAAAATCCCTTTCGCTGTCTGATTCAAATCTTTGATAATCGGATTGGTGTAAATCTCATTGGCTAAATATCCCACCCGCTGAAATTGCACCGGATCTTTTGCGCCTTCGCTGCCGCCAGAAATCAGCACTTCGATCGACTTTTTTAAATGTTCTGCCCGCCACTGCAAAACAGTAGCAATCAGTTCCTGAATTTCCGAAGCTAGCAAGCTTAACGTCAGGTAGATAAACACTAAGCCAATGATAATATCTATAATTACAGGCAAGTTCATAATATTTTCCTTGTCGCAAATAACTGCTGTCTCAGTTTACCTTTAGTTTGGGACGCTAAAAACTCTATTAATTTATGTCAGAAATCTTTCCATTCCCGGGCCGCAAACCGAAAACTCGTTTGAATGACAGCTTTACAGACAAACTGTGGATGCTGGCTTTTCTGTTCGCTGCGGTGCTGATTTTCCGGCTGAATCTCGGCGGCGCGGCGTTGCGGGATTGGGATGAAGGCATTGCTGCGGAGGTAAGCCGCGAAATTTGGCGCGGCAACTTAAATTGGCTGTATCCGACGATCGGCTCAATGCCTTATTTGAACAAGCCACCGCTGGTACACTGGCTGATGGGGCTGTGTTTTGCCGCCGGCGGTGTCAGCGAATTGACGGCGAGGTTGGTACCGGCGATGCTGACAGCCGTCAGCGTGCCCCTGCTTTACGCCATTGGTAGGGAGTTGTTTCCCAGACGGTCGATCGCCATTTTTTCGACTTTGGTTTACCTGACGCTGTTGCCGGTGGTGCGGCACGGACGTTTGGCGATGTTGGATGGGCCGGTTTTGTGTTTTTTGCTCGCCTCCGTGTGGTGTTTGCTGCGATCGCGCCGCGACTTGCGCTACGCTTTGGGGGCGGGGATTGGGTTCGGACTCATTTGCCTGACTAAGGGCCTCATGTTGGGGCTGCTGCTGGGCGCGATCGGCTGTATTTTCCTGGTTTGGGATACCCCGCGACTCCTCACTTCTGGGTATCTTTGGGGCGGATTGGCGATCGGAACTTTCCCGGTAGCTGCTTGGTATTTTGCCCAGTGGCTGCACTACGGCCAAGATTTCATCAACGCTAATTTAGTTAACCAATCTTTCCGGCGCATTTGGGAACCTGTGGGCCACCACAAAGGCCCGCCCTGGTATTATCTTTTAGAAATTTTAGAATCAGCTTGGCCGTGGCAGTTATTTTATCTGCAAGGGCTGTATTTTAGTTGGGAAAATCGCAATTTTCCCGGGTCAAAATTAGTATTGGTTTGGACTGGAGTATATCTGCTGGCTATTTCTGTGATGAATACTAAATTGCCTTGGTATGTTTTGCCAGTTTATCCAGCTTTTGCTCTAGCGGTTGGCAGTTATCTCGCTGAAGTTTGGGAGCAAATGTCGCTGCCGCAAGAGCCGGTAAAAGATGAAGCAGAAGAACATTTTGATGCTATTTCTTTTTTGCCTCATCCCGCGATTTTGGCAGTGCTGGCTCTAGTTGCTGTCGTCGGCTGCGTGTACTTCAGTGGCTGGGTACGGATCGGGGGACAAGTTGCGCCTCCCCAGCGAGATTTGCAGTTAATGCTGATGTTTGTAGCTTTGACAATGACACTGGCGGCCGTATTGCTGCACCGCAAAGATCGGCAGTTTCTATTAGTTTTAATTTGGGGAACTTACGTCACGCTGTTAGTATTTGTCGCTTCCGATCACTGGGTTTGGGAACTGGCAGAGGATTATCCGGTTAAGCCGATCGCCGAAATTGTCCGCCAAGGAACCCCAGTCGGTCAGGAAGTCTTCACCTCTCACCGCTTGCCGCGTCCGTCGCTGAATTTTTACAGCCAGAGGCAAGTTATTGTCGCCGACGCGCCGACGCTCAAACAGAAATGGCAATCTCTGCCTCAACCTTATTTTCTGTTGGAAAAACCCGTTCTCAAACATCTAGCTTTGGATAACGCGGAGGTTGTCAAAACTGTTGATGATTGGGTTTTGGTCACTCGAAAATAAGCGATCGCGTGTGCCAAAATTATCGTAGATACTGTATGGTGCGTCGCTATCAACAATCTACTTGCCTGCGCTGGAAAATTTCGCAGCGACGCACCATGCAATCGGTAGGGACACAACAATGTTGTGTCCTGTGTTGTCGGCAATTGAGAATTGCTATATTTATCGTAGTAACTGGTTAACGTTTGGGTCTCTTCACATCAATAATTTTCGGTTTCACCGCCGGAGTGCGCGGATAAAACTTAAACTTATTGAGCGCAGCACTTGCCGATTTGGCCACACCGCTATCTGTATCTCGCAAAGCTTTTTGCAACAGCGGAATCACTTTTTCTGACTTAATCATTGCTAGTGCTTCCACAGCAGCTTCGCGCACCTCCGGGTGAAAATCTTGAGCTAATTTTCCCAAGGTTTCTATTGCTCGCTGACCTTCTGCTCTCAGAGCATTAGCAGCAGCCATTTTACCTAAAGCAGACGCTGCAAACTTGCGGGTTTCTGTGTCCTGACTTTGAACGCATCCCATCAACTGCGCCAGCGAATAGCTTGGTGCTTGTCTGGCAATTGGAAGCTGTTGTGCTGCTTCGGGTTGAGGTAAATCAATTGATTCTGGTTCAGAAAAATTTGTGTAATTTAACTCTTGTTCAATTTCTGTTTGATTTAACTCCCTTGGCTGTTCCTGCCAAACTTCTTGTGGTTGTAAATCTTCTCCAAATTCTGTGGGATTTAACTGACTGAACTGTTGCTCCACTTCTTGTTGTTGTACATTACTCTCGTACTGCTCTTGCAAAGACCTGATAGTAGCTTGCATCTGAGCTTCGTGAGCTTTCAACTGCTCGTTAGCCGCTTGCAACTGACTCTCGTATTGCTGTTGCAAAGCCTCCATAGTTAACTGCATCTCAACCTCGCGGTTCTCATATTGCTCGGCAGTTTGCCTCAATCGAATTTCGTGTTCGTTTTGCAGGCTTTGCAAATGTTGCTCGATCTGAGATTGATAATTTTGATGCAATTCGTCAGCAACTCTGAGTAAATGATGTTCGTGTTCTGCTTGCAAAGATTGGATATTTTGCTGTAGCTTAGCATTGTTAGCGGCTTCTAATTCCTCGCTGATTTGTCGCAGCTCGTGCTGGTGTGCGCCAGCAACTTGTTGGAGCTGAATGTCGCGTTCTGCCTGAACTTGTTTGAGCTGATTTTCGTATTGAGCCGCAACTTGTTTGAGCTGATTTTCGTATTGGGTAGTAACTTGTCTGAGTAAATTTTCATGTTCGACAGTAGCTTTTCTAAGCTGATTTTCCCGTTCTTCTTGCTGAGATTCGACAGCTTGTTGCACCCGAGACATCTGAGCTAATTCTATTTCCTCAGTAATTCTGCGAGTTTGCTGCAAGTATTCTTGCTTTTGCTTGTTTAACCGCTTTTCCACCAACCAGTAAGCAACTGCTATCCCTGCCAAAAAACCTACGATCGCTCCTATAATACCCACTACTGAGATCCTCCCGACAAAATGGTTGTGCTGGACTTTTTACATTTAACCATACAGCCTCCTGTAACCGCCCAATAGCAGCAGCCAGGCTGTCACTCCCAGCCAGTGAACCGCCACCGCAGGCCAGATAGAACCGCTTTGCAGGTACGCGATGGAGCACGCACCTCCCAAAATTGCCGCCAGCAGCAAAAATACTGGATTCATAAAGGTCGATCGACCAACCGGATAAAAAGTCAGCGCGTTCAGCGGGTGGTAAACTATAAAAAGAGCCAAACTCGCGCATCCCCAAAACCACAGCATTAACTCAGAAGCATTCTCGGAGGGGTGCGGCAGCATCAATACGCGGAA
Source organism: Microcoleus pseudofavosus SVA1_A4 (assembly GCF_036700565.1). NCBI lineage: Bacteria > Bacillati > Cyanobacteriota > Cyanophyceae > Oscillatoriales > Microcoleaceae > Microcoleus > Microcoleus pseudofavosus. The sequence continues at coordinate 48,688 of NZ_JAUBPE010000008.1, read as the reverse complement.
CAATAATTCCTCGGTGATACCGGGACTTAACAAACAGCCCATCAGCACTGCTACAATTGTACGCCCAGAGGTTTGCACGTCTACTTTCAGAAATCCCGACCAAAAACCGACGGGAAGGGCGATCGAAGTGTAAACTAACACAAGCATTGCTGCAACCAACCAATCAGTCAAATCGGGAATAGTTGAAAAAGCCAGGGTGAGGCGCCGCGGCAGCAATCCCAGCAGCGCGATCGCACTAAAATTTAACATAATCAAACCGATAGTTAAAGTTTTTCAAGAGATATTACCATAGCGGAATCGGCGGTTGAAACCGCTGTCGAGAGTCAAACGAAGTCCACTCCGAGCGGACTAAAGAATAAAGGGGATAAAAAGCCCGGATTTGATACAGCGTATTCCAGATTTATGAAGTACAACAGTAGGGACACGGCGAAAGCCTTTGTCCCTACCCGTTATCTGTAATGCTATATTATCAATTAGCAATTACCAGCAACTTGAGCTAATTTAGCGAACAACTGAGCAACTTTGGTCAAATCTTTATCTCCAGGCGCTATTTCTACGCCGCTAGAAAGGTCAACACCGCTGAAGTTATTGCCGATCGCGCTATCAATTGCATTTAAAACATTATCCGCTGTTAAACCGCCAGCCAGCAGCCAAGGACACTGCGGTCTAAACTCTGCTAACATCATCCAGTCGATCGTTTTACCAGTACCGCCCAATTGCTCTGGATGGTAAGCATCCAGGAGTAAAGTATCGACACGAACAGCGTAAACAGCAGCGGCGGCTAAAGTTTCAGGATTCTTAACTCTCAGGGCTTTGATAATTTCAATTCCCGGCAAAAACTCGCGCAGCCGATCGCAATATTCCGCTGTTTCATCTCCGTGCAACTGCACCCCGCTTAAATTTGAGTCTGCCGTTACTTGACAGATATTTTTTATTGTGGTATTTGCAAAAACGCCGATGCGATCGACATTTTCCGGCAACTGCTCGACAATGAGGCGAATAGTTTCCGGGCTGACATAGCGGGGAGAAGCCGGCACGCAGATAAACCCCAAAGCCTGGGCTCCCAAGCTGGCGATCGCAATTCCTTGGTCTAATTTAGTGATTCCGCAAATTTTTACCCGCACTCCTCGTCCTCCGTTCCGAATTTGTATCAAAATATCAACGAATTGTTAACTATTAAAACAAATCTTAGTTTAATGCAAACCGCTTTTTATAATCTTGGAAATCAATTTATCTGTGAAATCAGAAGGTAAAAACGTGATCTACTCATCTTTGCTCTTAGCCGTACAATCTACCGTTCCCTCAACGCCGGAGTGGTCGCCACTGGTAGGACTGACAATGATTTTATGCAACTTGCTGGCGATCGCGATCGGCTACTACGGCATAAACAAGCAACACCGAGGCAAGGGCCCAGCTTTACCCGTTGCAGTGCCTGGAATGTTCAAAGGCTTCGGCATACCAGAATTGCTAGCAACAGCCAGCTTCGGCCACTTGCTAGGGACTGGAGTAATCTTGGGCTTGGGTAACGCCGGAGTTCTTTAAAAATCAGGGGAAGGGGAAAAGCAAGGGGAAGAAAAGATATAATAGAAACTCTTTCTTCCTCTCATGCGGCAGGAAACTTTCATGCAGACAGGTTGGCGAATCGGCTCTTTATTTGGCATCCCCCTACTTATAGATTACTCGTGGTTTATAATTTTAGCCCTAGCAACCCGCCAATACGCCAGCAGTTACAGCTTGTGGGGGCCGGCGCTCTCCTGGAGTGCTGGTTTGGCAATAGCTCTGCTGCTGTTTGCTTCCGTGCTATTGCACGAACTCGGACACAGCTTGGCGGCAATGTCGCAAGGCATTAAAGTTAATTCTATTACCCTATTCTTATTTGGTGGAATTGCATCGATCGACTCGGAATCAAAAACTCCCGGTCAAGCTTTTCAAGTAGCCATTGCCGGCCCTCTCGTCAGCTTCGCGCTATTTATAATCCTCGGTTTGGGTTCTCAAGTTCTCCCTCAGACAAGTTTGATTGCAATTGTGGCAGAAAGGGTAGCAGAAATTAATTTAGTTTTGGGATTATTTAACTTAATTCCCGGCCTGCCTTTGGATGGAGGACAAGTTTTAAAAGCAGCAATTTGGAAAATCACCGGCTCTCGATTTGCAGGCGTTCGCTGGGCGGCAAAAACAGGACAAGTTTTAGGTTGGCTGGCCGTTGCTTTCGGTCTGAGTTTATGCTTGTTAGCGCGCGAGTACGGCGGCTTGTGGATTGCGCTGATCGGCGGGTTTGGGATTCGCAATGCGCTAGCCTACAGCCGCTTTGCTTCGTTGCAAGAAGCCCTACTAAAAACTAAAGCTGGCGATGCGATGAGCCGCGAGTTTCGAGTTGTAGATGCAGATTTGAGTCTGCGAGAATTTGCAGATCGATATTTGTTAGAAGTCAATCCGTTTCCATTTTACATTGCTGCGACCAACGGGCGAGATTTGGGCTTAGTGTCGATCGACGATATCCGCTTCACAGAACGCAGCCAGTGGCAAATTCAGACTTTGCACAACATTTTGAAACCCCTGGGAAAAACCCCCACAGTCTCAGAAAAAGCATCCATCGCAGAAGTAATTAACAGCATGGAAGCCCGTCAACTCCCCCGAATCATCGTCCTCTCGCCGATTGGTTCAGTAGCGGGGACGATCGATCGGGGCGACGTGGTTAAAGTTTTGGCAAAATACCTCAAACCGCAGATTTCCATCGCCGACATCAAGCGCAGCAAAGAAGAAAACAGCTATCCTCAAGGATTGCAATTAAGTGCGATCGCCAAAACTGCACAGGAAAATTAAAAATTTGGCAAGTTAAGATGGGGTGCATTTTTTCACGCAGAGTTGAAAAAATAATTATCAATATGCCCAAATTTTTGCATCACTTTCATCATAACTTGAGGGATAGAGGCTGGAGTTGGCAAAACTTAACTCAGTCCTTCGCCTTCGCTGACTTGAAACCTCTTGCTATTACCTGCATGGTCGTAACGGGAACTCTATTAGGAGTGCGACATTTAGGCTGGTTGCAGCCATTGGAATTAAATGCTTTCGACCTCATGGTGCAGTTGCGTCCTGATGCGGGCCCTGACCCTAGGTTGCTGGTAGTAACAATCACCGATCGGGACATTAATACTATTGAAAAATGGCCGATTTCCGATCGCACTTTAGCAAAAGCGATCGCAGAATTAGCGCGTCTTGAACCCACAGCTATTGGCATAGATATGATTCGCAATATTCCCTACGAACCGGGGAATGCAGAATTAGTAACTCAATTGAAAAACCCAAAAGTAATCCCCATTACCTTGATCGGTAACTCTAAGCAAGATCCAGCACCACCACCTCCCAATATACCAAAAAAGCGGGTAGGATTTAACGATTTAGTCGTCGATCCAGACGGTATACTTCGTCGCAATTTGATGTTTGCTAGCGATGGTAAAACGACACTGACTTCATTTTCAATGCGACTAGCTTTTGCCTATTTGGATAGCAAAAAAATAGATTCTCAAATAACAGAAAAAAAAGAAATTAAGGCAAATAAAACAGTATTTTCTAAGTTGCGATCGGACTCAGGAGGTTATCAAAACATTAATGCCCAAGGCTATCAAGTCTTACTCAATTACCGATCTGCTGAAAATATAGCACAGACCGTGACACTAACTCAAGTATTGGAGGGAAAAGTTGACCCCAAATTGGTGAAAGATAAAATAGTGCTAATAGGCGTTACAGCCCTAACTGTAAAAGATATCTTTTCCACCCCTTACAGCGCTACTGCAAACGGAAACCGCCCGATGCCAGGAGTATTAATTCACGCAACAGCCACTAGCCAAATTCTCAGGGCAGTTTTAGACGGCAAAGGGCTATTTTGGTATTGGGATGAGTGGCAAGAAATGCTCTGGATCGCTGTTTGGAGTGCAGTGGGCGGTTGTTTAGCTTGGCGGCTAGAAAATGCGTCCCGTTTCATGGCCAGCGCGATCGCAGCTTTCGGCTCATTATTGGGATTCACCTTTTTCCTATTCACTCAACAGGGGTGGATACCTCTAATAGCCCCTGCCCTGGCACTTTTAATCACCCCAGGAGTCGTAGTAACATATAAGTACGAGCAGTCGAAGCAACAGCAAGAGATTGGGATGAAATTATTAGGACAACAAACTTCACCGGCGATCGCAAATGCCCTGTGGAAAGAGCGCGTCCATCTGCTCGAATCAGGGTTATTGCCGGGCCAAAAAGTTACTGCTACCATCGTCCTCACCGACTTGCAGGGTTTTAGTACAATATCCGAAAAACTACCACCAGAAGTGGTAATGAGTTGGTTAAATGAGTATTTATCAGCAATGGCCCAAGAAGTTCAAGCACATCAAGGCGTGATTAATAAATTTACCGGAGATGGAATGCTGGCAGTATTTGGCGTACCCATTCCCCGCACCACTCCAGAAGAAATTGCAGAAGATGCTCGCCTCGCCGTATCTTGCGCTCTAGCCATCAGTTCCCGCTTGCCACAAATGAATCAAAATTGGAGCGATCGCGGTTTACCGTCCGCAAAAATGCGAGTAGGCATCTTTACAGGGCCTGTGATGGTGGGTAGTCTGGGAGGCGCAACCCGTTTAGAATATGGAGTGATCGGCGACAGCGTAAATATTGCCTCTCGGCTCGAAAGCTGCGAAAAAGATCGGCAAGAGGACACTTGCCGGATATTGATTGCAGAAGAAACCTTACTGCATCTGGCAGGTAAATTTGAAGTAGAATCTTGGGGAGCTTTACCGTTAAAAGGGAGGGAACAAAAAGTTAATGTCTACCGCATTTTGGGAATAAAAAATAAATAAAAAACCGAATCTCTCCCTAAAAAATCATGGAGTTAACATGAAAACAATTACTAAGTTTCTCCTCAAACTGACATCAGTTTGCTCAATAGTATTGATAGCAACACTTAATGCTTCCCAATTAGCAGTTGTGGGACAGCCGACTCCAGATGTAGATGGCAAGCCAATCACTCAATCGGGAGGGCCGCGCTTCGTTCAGCCCCGTGAAGATATTGACGATCGGCCCCCCACTCACCCGAGAGGCCCTGTTGTGCGCGGTGGCTGCGGGAGCAGTAGTCAGCTAGGTCTCAAAGCCTTAGTGCCTACAAATAAGAGGGGACGGACTGTTTCCGACTATCCAACATTCTTGTTCTACTTGCCTCAAACAGGGGCAGAATTAGCCGAATTTACCCTAGAAGAAGATGAAAGCGGCAAGCAGATTTATAAACAGGATCTCACAATTAGCAATTTATCAGGGGTGATCGGCGTTAGTATCCCCGCTAACCAAAATGTGCCGCCCCTGGAAGTAGGCAAAACTTACACTTGGAATTTTACAGTGATTTGCGACTCTCAAGACCGATCGAGCGATCAGATGGAAACCGGTATTGTGCGTCGAGTTGAACTGAGTGCAGATATCCGCAGTCAATTAGAGAAGGCAGATCCGCGCCAGAAAACCTTTATTTACGCTCAGAATGGGATTTGGCAAGATGCTCTGAGCACTCTAGTTGCCGCTCGTCGCGCTAATCCTAATGATGCAGAATTAGTTGCTGATTGGAAAATCTTGCTGGATTCTGTGAAATTGGGCGAAATTGCGGCAGAGCCGATCGTTCCAATTGAGGCGCAGCCATAGTTTATTGCATAGCATGGGAGGCCCAGAAACCGGGTTTGATGGACGAAAAAACTTCGTTGTCGCTCGCAGATTCGCTAAAAAACCCGGTTGATGAGAGTCGGAGTGCGTAATTCCTGTATAGCTTCCCATTCCTCATCCGAAAGCGGCTGCACCTCCAAATCAATCCCAAAACAGCGACAAGCCGCCGCACTTAAAACATCAATTATATTTGCAATCGAATCATTTCCCCCTTCAGATAGAGGTAATTTCACAGGAATTAATTCCTCCCCAAAAACTTGAGAAAACAAATCAAAATCCGGCTGCAAACGCATCGAACCGTGCTGCAAAATAGCATCACCCCGTCGCAATTGCGCGCTACCAATTAATTTGCAGCCATCAGGCGTAACTAAATCTGCACCCGTCGCAGTACCAAAACAATTCGGGTTGTGAATGTAACCCCTTCCAGCTTCCCCGTAGTGCAAATCCAAATCCATCGCCCTCCAACCCTCAATCAAAAACTCGCAAATAGTCTGATAAGCTTTCAGACGGCTGCTTCCAAATCCCGACGCCACAACTGCATAAGTTAAATCCCCTTGGTGGAGCACGGCGCGCCCGCCGCTGGGCCTCCTCACCAACTCCACAGATGTTCCCCGCCAAGACAAATGCTGCCAAAACTCCGGCCACCGACGCTGGTGGTAGCCCAAGGAAATTGCCGCCGGTAGCCAAGTGTAAAATCGCAGAGTTGGCGGATGTTTGCCCGCTAGATGCTGTTCCAGCAACCATTGGTCGATCGCCATCTGCAACCTCCCAGACGCTTGTAGCAGCGGAATTAAACGCCAAACAGAATTAGCCATCAGTCCCCAGTCCTCAGTTTCTAGTCAATAATTCGCAGAATGTTTTAAAATTAGTAACAGTCTTTTGAGCCTGTTTTCTAAGTTTGTGTAAATTTTACAGAGCCAAGGCTGTAGAAATAAATAGAAAAAATAATCGCAGAACCATGAGCAACAGTGTAATTGTCATTAACGACGAAAAATTTGAAACAGAAGTGCTAAAAGCAGAGCAACCAGTGCTTGCCTATTTTTGGGCTACTTGGTGCGGGCCTTGCAAACTGATCGCGCCTTCGGTAGACTGGGTGGCTGCCAACTACAGCGATCGCCTGAAAGTGGTTAAAATGGAAATTGACCCCAATCCTAATACTGTCAAGCAGTATAAAGTAGAAGGAGTCCCAGCTCTCAGGCTGTTTAAAAATGCCGAAGTAGTGCTTTCCCACGAGGGAGCTATTACTAAACAAACTTTAATCGGTTTGCTCGACGCTCACTTATAAAGTTGGGAAATGATTCGGGAGTTGGAAACTCCCAACTCACAACTATAGCAATCGCAAATATTTTTTGAACATCTCTCTTTTCTCCTCAATATTCCTCTCTGACTCTGCGCCCTCTGCGCTCTCTGCGGTTAGTAAAAAAAAATATCGTTCACAAAGCCAATAAAAATGCAATATCAAAAAATCCCATAATTATACTAATTCTCAAAAGTCATGCAACAGTAGCTGTAGGGTGCGTCGCCACCCTTAAATCCTAAAAAAGAGCGACAATCTCAAAGCGACGCACCTTACCTGAAGCGTGAGCGCAAACAAACCAAACACTCATGATTGTTGCAATACGAGGCGAGAATTGGTATTATTCACAAGATATAAAAAGATTCATTAACATCTCCAAAAACTTACAAAAAATATGCAATTTGCCAAACGTTTAGAGCCACTGCAATTTAATGTATTTGCCGATATGGATCGGGCGAAAGCTCAAGCTAGAGGATCGGGGCAAAATGTGATTGACTTGTCTCTCGGTTCTTCCGATTTGCCGGCGGCGGCTCACATTACAGATGCGATCGCGAATTCTCTGTCCGACTCCAGCACCCACGGCTATTTGCTGTTTAACGGGACGAAATCTTTTCGGGAAGCAGCAGCTATTTGGTACGAACAAAAATTTGGGATTTCAGTCAATCCAGAAACAGAAGTGCTGCCGTTAATTGGTTCCCAAGAAGGCACGGCGCATTTGCCTTTAGCTGTACTCAACCCCGGAGATTTTGCTTTGTTGCTCGATCCGGGTTATCCCTCTCACGCGGGCGGTGTTTATTTGGCTGGCGGTCAAATTTATCCGATGCCGCTGTTAGCGGAAAATCAGTTTTTGCCTGTATTTGAAGATATTCCGACACCAGTGCTGGCTCAGTCGAAGATGATGGTTTTGAGCTATCCTCACAATCCTACAACTGCGATCGCACCTGTTGCTTTTTTTGAGAAAGCCGTGGCTTTTTGTCGCGAACACCGGCTAGTTTTGGTGCACGATTTCCCTTATGTGGATTTGGTTTTTGACGATCGCAATTCTGCAATTGAGGCGACTGGGAGCGAGGAAGAATATCGAAAATTGATGGCGCCGTCAATTTTTCAGGCCGATCGAGATAAGAGTGTGGCGATCGAGTTTTTTACACTATCCAAATCGTACAATATGGGAGGTTTTCGAGTCGGATATGCGATCGGCAATCCCCAAATCATTGAAGCACTGCGACAGGTAAAAGCCGCCGTAGATTTCAATCAATACCAAGGAATTTTGAATGGAGCGATCTCCGCTTTAACCGGCCCTCAAGACACGGTTAAAACCAGCGTAGAAACCTTCAGAAAACGGCGGGATGCCTTTGTAAACGCGCTGCACGGCATTGGCTGGCAAGTGCCTGTACCCCCCGCCACCATGTACGTCTGGGCGAAACTGCCTGCACCTTGGGCTGAAGATTCCGTGAAATTTTGCACTCAGCTAGTACAGAGTACAGGAGTTGCAGCTTCCCCCGGTGCCGGTTTCGGGAAATCAGGAGAAGGCTACGTGCGATTTGCCTTAGTCGAGTCGCCAGAAATTTTGGCAGAAGCTGTTAGGAGAATTGCTGAGTTTCAAAGTTGAGCGATGTGATATAGCAGAAGTCCGATGGAAGTCGGAAGAAGTCCGATGCAACAATCGCAATGGTTTCAGCAATTTAAAATGTTTTAACCGGCTTGGCGGTTGGTATGTGTGTCAACTTAACCTGAAATACGCCTCTTCGACTTAAGTCCACGGGACTTTCGCTGTGAGGCAGGGGTTAAACCCCCTGCCGCACAGGAGGTTATATCAAATCCCGCAGCATCGGAATGATATAAACGGAGGACACGGCAGTGCCGTGTCCCTACAATTGATCGTGGTAGGGACACGGCACTGCCGTGTCCTCTATATTATTCCGATGCAACCGGAAACGATATTAGACGTGTTTTTTGACACAAAGAAGCGTACGGCGTCTCAGTCCCTACACGCAGCTCAAGATTGGATCGAGCTAAACTATTGTCATTTCTACCTAAAGGAATAGATATTTGCACGGAGTATCTGTCACAATTCATGTTGAGAAATGTTAACGCGAGGCATCTTGAGAATTGCCAGTTCCGCTCACCCACTCTAAAAATCCTTGAAATGAATTCTGTCGGGGTAGCGATTGTTCCGTAGCGGCGATCGCACATCCCAAAAATACCAAACTGCCCAAAATTGCAATCAGCGGAAAATGCTTACCCAGCCCAAAGTCGCGCTGAAGGCGAGCTAGCGGTCTGCTTTCGCGCCTGAGCATCTTTCCCACCGTCAGTTGTTTGAGACTAAAAGGATCGCGCACAAAATGACCGCTCCAGCTAATTACCATATGAGAATGGCAGTGAGGACAAGTGAATAGTCCGCTGACCATTCCGACTGGGCCTACGACGCTGGAACGGTTGCAGATCGGGCAAGTGACAGAATGAGTGTTATAGGTAGGAGCGTTCATAACTGTTTTTCTTGAGTAAAAAACCAACAACTAATTGGGAGCCTGCGTTAACGCCTAAGGCATAGACCTTTATAGGCACTTTTCCTTAATTCCTAGTTTACCGCTCGGATCGGGTCGATCGGAGCTCACTGCCTTGGAAAACCTTCAAATTGCCAATCCCGCAACCAGTGCAAGTCGGGAACACAGGTGAGATTGTATTGCAGCGGAGTCAGGGTTATCCTGTTGTCGCGAATAGCTTGTACGTCCGTAGGAATATCATGCGGCACCGCCGGATTGGGGGTTTCTTCTACATCTTCTAACAATTCCCCAGCCAGCCAATAATAAGTTTTGCCGCGCGGATCGGTGCGCTTTTGAAATATGTCGAAATAGCGGCGAATGCCTTGACGGGCGATCGTAACTCCGGTAATTTCTGCTTGTGTGACTGCTGGTATGTTGACATTCAAGAGCATCGGTTTCGGCATTGGCTGTTTGGTCAACTGTGCCAGCAACGTGACAGCGAAATCCACCGCCGGCCCAAATTCCTGCGAAGTATAGCTCGCGAGGCTGAAAGCAATGCTGGGAATGCCTTCCATAATTCCTTCCATTGCTGCCGAAACCGTGCCCGAACAGATGATGTCCGTGCCTAAATTGGGCCCGTGGTTGACACCGGAAATCACAAAATCTGGCGGTTTGTCAAGTAAAGCCCACAAAGCGAGTTTCACGCAGTCGGCGGGAGTACCCGAACAAGCCCAAGCTTTGACTGCGGGATCAAAAATAGATTCGACAATTTCGGCGCGGATGGGCTGGTGCAGGGTGAGGCCGTGGCCGGTAGCGGAGCGCTCTCTGTCGGGACAAACTACGCTCACGTCGTGGCCGGCGGCGGCGAGTGCGTTGGCGAGGCTGCGGATGCCTTGTGCAAAGATGCCGTCGTCGTTGCTAATTAGAAGTTTCATGAAAAGTTTTGTAGGCCAGATCACAATACTAAACTAAATTCAAGTCGGGCGATCGCTCTAACATCCAATTACCTATTACGAATTACCCGTAACTACCGAAAATCTAAAATCTAAAATCAACAAGACTGTCGAGCCAAAATTGCGCTAAACTCAGCTTGGCTCAAAACAGCCATCAATTCCATAATCTAAAATCTAAAATCTAAAATCAAAATGACTGTCCAGCTAAGCGACATTGAAACTCAACTAGAAATTCTCGGCCAAGAGTCCAAAAGTGCGATCGCAACTGCCAATACCATCGAACAACTCGAACAGTTGCGCGTCGGCTACCTCGGCAAAAAAGGCCAACTCTCTCAAATTTTAGGCATGATGGGCAAACTGTCGCCAGACCAGCGACCCAAAGTAGGCGCGATCGCCAACACCGTCAAAGAAGCCCTACAAACCGATTTGGAACACAAGCGCACCGCCCTCCAAACCGCCCAAATCCAAGCCAAATTAGCCTCGGAAACCATCGATGTCACCATGCCGGGGATTTTTCGACCCCAAGGCCGCGTTCACCCCTTAAACAGCGTCATAGACCGCGCTTTGGATATCTTTGTCGGCCTCGGCTACACCGTCGCCAACGGCCCGGAAATGGAAACAGATTATTACAACTTTGAGGCGCTGAACACCCCGCCAGACCACCCTGCGCGGGATATGCAAGATACCTTTTACCTGCCAGGAGGCGACTTGCTGCGGACTCAAACATCATCAGTGCAAATTCGCTACATGGAACAGCACAAACCGCCGATTCGGATTGTCTCTCCCGGCCGCGTTTACCGCCGCGATACTGTCGATGCTACTCACGCGGCAGTCTTCCACCAAATAGAACTTTTGGCAATAGATGAAGGGCTGACATTTACTGACTTGAAAGGCACAATTAAAGAGTTTTTGCGGCAAATGTTCGGGCAAGATTTGCCGATTCGTTTCCGCACGAGTTACTTTCCATTTACAGAACCTTCTGCCGAAGTTGATTTGCAGTGGAACGGCAAATGGCTGGAAGTTTTGGGATGCGGTACGGTCGATCCTAACGTTCTTCAAGGAGTTGGTTTAGACCCGGAAAAATATACTGGTTTTGCTGCTGGTTTTGGGGTCGAGCGCTTCGCAATGGTACTGCATGAAATTGATGACATCCGTCGGGTTTATGCCAGCGATTTGCGCTTTTTGCGGCAATTTTAAAAAGAAAGAATTCAGGAGTCAGGAGTCATATCAAATCCGGTGGCATCGGAATCATAAGCGATCGCGATCGATCGCTACTTATAGCGAGCGTCCCGCTCGCACTGCAACTCGAAAAATTATATCAAATCCGGTAGCATCGGAATTAATATAACCCGCAATCAAGACACGGCAGTGCCGTGTCCCTACAATAAATCTAGCGTAGGGAAACGGCATTGCCGTGTCCTCGCTTATCATTCCGGCGCAGCCGGAATTGATATTATGTATGATTCCGATGAAGCGCGGAAACGATATCATTCGGGAGCGCATGAATTCTAACTCCTGAATTCTTCTTCATTAATCTGAATCGAATCACTGAATTAACGAAGTATTCCTAAGTTAGGATTTAGAGTTTGGATACGCCAAATCACCCACCTTGCTGGTTCCCAGTCCCAAACCCACCAGGGCTTCCACAAGTTTGACTGCCGCACTGACTCCATCAATGACGGGAATTCCCAATTCCTGACTTAACTGAGTTGGTAAATCAGCCATGCCACCACAACCCAGTACGATCGCCCCACAATGGTCTTCTTCCAGTGCCAAGCGGCACTCTTGTAAAATTGCCGTTTTTGCGTGGGGGGTTTCTAAACTTAATACGGGTAAGTCGATCGCCCGCACCTTATGACAAAACCGGGTCATTCCATAGTTATCCACCAAATGTTGAGCAATCACCCGTGTCCTCTCTAAGGTGGTGACAATAGAAAACCCAGTGGAGATAAAACTGGCAGCGTGCATAGCCGCCTCCGCAATTCCCAACACCGGACCTTTTGCCAACTCGCGTGCTGCCAGTAGCCCCGGGTCTCCAAAGCAAGCAATCACGTACCCATCAATTCCTGCCGCCTCCCCTTTAGAAATTTCTTCTAGCACCCCTACTACACTCATGGCTTCGTCGTAGTGTCCTTCGATCGCAGTCGGACCTGACACCGGATTGCAGGCAACAATTTCTGTTCCCGGGCTGGCAACAGCAACGGCAGCCGCACCAATCTTTTGAGTCATGCTGACATTTGTATTTGGGTTGATGACCTTGATTCTCATAGTTAATAAGTTGATACATATAATTCTGAATGACCGCGGGCGGCTGGATCGAGTTGCCACTCCAGATGATTGTACGATCGTCCCGGCTCTCAGTTTGTTGCCAATTTCAGGGGCGACTGTAACAAAAAATAACATTTTATAACAATTACTTGACTTAAGTGCAGGCTTGAAATTGTTTAAAGTCTGATTCTGGAATACAAATCGATTTTTTTGCTATATTGACCTGCAATTAAGATAATGGTTTTGGTTATATGTGATGAAAATCTGACATTTACTGACTTGAAAGGCACAATAAAACATTTTTTGTGGCAAATGTTCGGGCAAGATTTGCCGATTCGTTTCCGCACGAGTTACTTTCAGTTTACAGAGCCTTCTGCCGAAGTTGATTTGCAGTGGAACGGCAAATGGCTGGAAGTTTTGGGCTGCAAAACGGTCGATCCTAATGTTCTTAAAGGAGTCGGTTTAGACCCAGAAAAATATACTGGGTTTGCGGCCGGTTTTGGGGTCGAGCGATTCGCAATCGTACTTTATGAAATCGACGACATTCGCCGGGTTTATGCTAGCGATTTGCGCTTTTTGCGGAAATTTTCAATAATGGTTGGGGTCGGTTACACGATCCGTTCCGTATAGAGGTGTTGGTCAATGTACATCAACCTTTCAGGTTCAAGTAAGTAAGTAAGTACAAATAAACATTACTTGGGGAGAGGGCGGGTTCTGCAACGATCGACTCGCCCTTACTGTAGATAAGCGCTAAAGCTGCGCCTACAAGCCCCTGCAAGATATTGTTTTTTTGCGCTTACCTACTTATTTATTGTCTACTTGCTAAAAACACCCTTGATGCTGTCAACAGCGCGCTCTACAGCATTTTTGGTATTATCAACTGCTTTCTGAGTCCGAGCTGAATCTTCTGTTGCTCTTTTCTCAATTGTGGCCGCATCTTTCTTAGCTTTGCGCTCTACGACACTACCATCATCCGATGCTCGATCGACTTTAGCAGCATTTGTCTTGGCAGTTTCCTTAACCTTCTCTTCTGTATCTCGGATGAAATTCTTGGCTCGTCCAGCATCTTTGCTGGCTTTTTCTTGAACCGCATCGCCCGCATCTGCTGCTGCGATCGAGTTTACAGCAGGAGAAGCCATTGCTGCGGTGTTCGAGAAAAACGCACCCTGCCAAACGAAGACCATCGCTGACACGCAAAGCACAGTTGCAGCCATCCAGCGCCCGACAGTCGAAAGCCGTTTCGTAAAAGAATTCAGTTTCATACAATACACAATCAGATATGACATTCTATTTCTACTCGATCGGAGCGCTCGGCTGAACCGTTCTCTAGAGAGAGGTTATCCGCCGACGAACGGTTACAAAAATTCCCTCTTTTGATAGATTGAATCAAGGAAAGTCAGTTTTAGATTTTAGATTTGATATTTTAGAATTGACTGCACAGCCGCGCTCTGGGAGGTTTAACTCTCGGTCTGTCGATTTTTTGATTTTAGATTGACTCCACAGATGAATTTGGGGACTCTCCCACTGTCAGCGAGAGCGCGGTAATTTTAAGTAAGGTTCGATCGACTGTTACGCATTTAAACTGTTAACTTTTGACTTTCCTGCTCTCCCATTTCCCCACTCTCCCCCTTTCCCCTCTCCCGCTCCCCCACTCTGCCATAACCAGCAATTTCTAGGCGTAGCAGCTTAATTTGTCCTCGCTTAACTCTCAGCAAACATTAAATTATATAAAGAAAAGTTGACTTACAGGCATAAAAATGTTATATAAAGATTTTTTGTGGAAGACAAATCGATTTTTTTGCTATATTGACCTGCAATTAAGATAATGATTGTGGTTAAGTGAGGAGTTGAACGGATGAAAAACTTGAATTGCTGGAACAAACCCGCTGCATTGCTGGGCGCGATCGCGATCGCAGCCGGAAGTGTGCAGGCGAATGCCATCGGTGTTGCCGCCCCATCAACATCCACTGTCAGTCAGGATGGTGAAAATATTTCCTTTGAAGATAGCGCCACCTTTCAAATAGCCCAGACTGGCAACCTTTGCCGCAAAGTCACTCCCAAAGAAGGTTTGACCGTTCGCCAGAACCCAGACCCCAAATCCCCTAGAGTTGGCGGGGTAGCACTTAACACTCAGGTAATGCTGTCTCAAGGCGCTACTTCGGTTAAAGCCTCCGACGGCCGCCTCTGGATTCAAATTAGCGCTCCCGTCAAAGGGTATGTGGCTAGCGGATATCCCAAGGACGAAAGTAATTTAGGTTCGTGCACAATTAGTCAAACTCCTTCCCCCAGCCCCGCGCCGGCACCAGCACCGACACCAGCACCGACACCAGCACCAGCACCGACACCAGCGCCCCGTCCAAGTCCTGCACCAGCACCGACACCAGCGCCCCGTCCAAGTCCTGCACCAGCACCGACACCAGCACCGGCACCGACACCAGCACCAGCACCAGCACCAGCACCAGCACCAGCACCAGCACCAGCACCAGCACCAGCGCCTGCACCCGCACCCGCACCAGCACCAGCACCAGCACCCGCGCCTGCACCGGCCCCCGCACCGGCCCCCGCACCGGCACCAGCACCAGGCCCCGTAAGTCTGTGCCGCCAAGTAGAACCTCGCGTAGCGCCGAGGGGCCTAGCTATCCGCACTGAGCCTTCAAAGACTGCTGCGGTTAAAGGTGGCGTACCGGCTAACGGTCAAGTAACGCTTGTGCCGAATTTCCAGTTAGTGAAAGATAGGAATGGAGAAGACCGCAATTGGGTTGAGATTTCAGCCCCTGTGGCCGGATTCGTCTCGGCTGGAAATTTGATCATGTGCAAGTAAACTTCTGAGTTCGATCGCTCTTTTTGACTAAAAGAGCGATCGACACCGAAAATAGTTTTAAGATTGTCGCGCAGCCCGGGAACAATGCGGAACAGAGACTGCTTCTTGGACTTACGCATGAATAACTTATTTCTATCGGGAAGCAGCGGTAGCGGATCTTTCTCAGCTTCTGTTTTTAATCATCGGTTTCGTCAAGTCCTAGCTTCTTTCCTCGCAACGAAGGCGGGGTGAATGAATTTAAGCAAAAAGCCGATCGACCTTTCTACTGACAGCGGCCGGCAGCCCAATTTTGGTGTCCGCGGCCTGGTTGACACCGGGATTGTCGGCCTATCCAAAGAATTTCCCACTTATTTTGCCTGAATACGAACTCGATGCGGTGCTGCATTGCAGCAACAGAATCGTCAGCTAAACCGATGACAGTATGCACAATTACTGCGGTTTCTCGCGTGGGATATTCCACCGAAATTCCATCGCTTTTTCTGCCTTCAGATTCTCGATCGAGAATAAAGAGTTTGGCTGCGATATCTTTGGGGTTAGAGACGGTAATTTTGCGATCGGCCAGGAACTGTTTGACATTAATTGATTCGTAGTTCGATCGGGCGGCGGGCTGCCCCATTGCTGCGATGGGAATTTGGATGCAGGTGAAAACTGCGAGGAAAAAGAGCGATCGCTTGAGAGTTGATTTGTTCATTAGGCTTCAGATTGTGCCAGAAATTTTTGTCTCCGAGATGCGAAAGCCGCCAAGTCTGCCTCAGTGAATTGAGTTTGCTGCCATGAGGGACGCGACATTAGTCGATCGCACCAAGCTTGAATTTTAGGATAGCCGTCTATGGATACACCAACCTGCGACGACAGCAAAGGCACGACGGTACCGGCAGTGCACTCGGCAAAGGTAACAGTGTTGCTAGCGAAAAAAGGGCGATCGTCCAACAAACCTTCAAAAAATGCCAGCACAGTATTGACTTTTTCCTTCGCCTTTTTTATTGCTTGAGGTTCAGGATTTCCCCAGCCCATTTTTTCGCTAATGAGGGGGGAAAGGGCCGGCCCAAGTTCGTTAATCGTGACCAATTCTACCATTTTCACAACTGCCAAATCTTGCGGTTCTTTCGGGAGCATTGCCGGTTCGGGATACTTCGTTTCTAGATAGTCAAGAATTGCCAGAGACTCGAAGACGGTGAAGCCATCATCCACCAAAACAGGGATGCGGTGAAAAGGATTCATTGCCACAAATTCAGACTGCAAGTGATCGCCGTCCAAGTGGATTTCTATTAATTCAAAATCGAGGTTTTTTTCTAAAAGGGCGACCCACACGCGGCGGGAGTTGGTGGAAATGGGAGTGTGATAAAGTTTCATAGCTGGTGGGGGTGGTTATTGAGAGGTAATAGAAGCCACATTTTGATTATACACCTTCACTGTCATTTGATTGATTTTCTCCAACTTGGTCTTTTCCAGTTTCACTGTCTCCACTGTCTGCTAAATTGTTACTTTCATCGGAAACTTCATAATTATCCATAATTTCGCGCAATAGACGTTTTAGATTATTATCCGGTGGTCGTTTTTCAAATTCTGCGTGCGTGTAAATCCACAGCAACACAACTTCTTGTTTTGTAATATCTAACAAATATATAAGTCGCCCCTGTTCCGCAGATCCGCGAAGCTGAGGCATTTTAAACTCCAGCTTCCACAATTCAAATCCATCACGGCTACTGCCTTTTGACCAAGGTTCTAAATGTCCCAACGGTGGACGGGGACGGGGGTCAACGCTCAAAATTCTGAGGAATTTTTGGAGTAATTCGACAAATTTTACTAATCCTGCCTGATTTTTACGATAGCGATCGCGGATTAGTTTTTGCTGAGTTTTATCAAAGTTCTTCGAGAGCTTGATATGAAATTGCTCTGATCCGTTCACAGGCCTCCTCCGCCGTCATTGCCTCGCTAGTTTCCAACCCTGCAAAAGTTTCCTCCAGGGCTTCGGATAGTGCTTTTTCATAAGCAATATCTTCCCTTTCAATCCCACTCAAAATTGCATTTAGAAGACGTTGAAATGCTCCCATGTAAGCGATCAAACCGTCTTTCTCACCTTTAAGTACAATTAAAAATAAAGTAAAAGCCAAAGAAAAACGCCCTAAAAAGTCAATTAAAATTCCCTTAATGCCTTGAGGCGGTTCAATGACGGCATAGGCAAAAATTTTGAGTATTTCTCGCGTTTCAGGGGGAATCTGCTCCCAACGAGCGTCAATTATTACAGCTAGATTGTTTGCTTTTTGAGCCAGTTCCCAAAACCTTGAAGCGCTGGACGTGCGCGGCTGAAATATCTGCCGAATTTCGCTGGGGCTAATTGTGATGGTGGCTGACATTTGCCTGACCTCTGCTCACTTTACGATTACTCAGTCATTCTCAGTATATCATCTAAACCAACTTCTGAAAATCCTGTCATTGACTGATTATTGGCTTATTGTGACTTCCTGACGCACAGACGAGGTAATCGCCTCTACTAGAAATAATCGCTCACTAAGTGACAACTTCTGGGTTAATTCAACTAATTATTGAAACGATATTTTTTTGGATGTTTCTGAAAATTTCTCATCCTGAGCTGGCGAAGAAACCTCACCATAACTTAAAGTTTTGACTGAAGTATTCTGATCTAAAGTTGTCGTCATGTCTGCGTGGAGAAGCTCTAAAAATTTAATATCGTTCCCTAAATCCGCCGCCTCATCCTCATCTACATCTTCAATTACTTGCAAACGTTCTTAATAGGCATTGATTTGATGTTCAATGGCTTCTATAATAAACCTTAAATCTTGAAATGATAGATTCATGTTAGCTTACTATCCTATAAATCACCTCTACAAGTAGTATAAGGAATCGATTTCAGAGTCATCGTCAGAGGTGCGTTCGGCACGAATATCGTCCATAATTTCCTGAAAATCTGGATCGTCTTTAAACACACCCGCAAATTGCATCCAGGCGGGTTCTGAAGCTTGAATCGGGACTTCCCAGGAAAGAGTTTCAATATGCTTAAGTCGTTCTAAAAATGTGGTTTGAATTTTGGTAATTGCTTCTTCTCGACTTGCTGCTTCAACTCGACATTGCGGGAACTCAAAAATAGAAGCAGAAACCTTTCCTGAAGAGAGGGTTTCTAACAGGAGTGTTACTTTCAATTGGCTAGATGGTTGGGATTGCAATACATTTAAGCTTGTTAACCTATTGACATTCGCTTTAGGGATTTTATTAATTTCGCAGTACATATTACATTGCTGCACCAACTCTGATTTAACAGCGCAAAACTCCTTGCACACTATGAAAATTCTGCAAGCATCTCCAAATGCTGAATGAGGTTTCATCTTATTTTTATACTTTAATGGCAATTTATAGTTAAAATTCTTTGATCCAAAGCATTTATTTTTAGCATAAAATCCGATAATTAACGATATTTTGTCAAGAGAGAAGAGATAGCCTATCTCCTTTTCAATAACAAGTTGTATGTCAATAACTTGAATATTCGATATATTGACTTTTGCCATTTTCAAAATCTTGATATCCTCCCTCCCACCAAACAATACAATCTGGTCAACTTGATGTATCTTAAACAGGTTGTGAATGTATTCGCGTAATTCATCTAGGCATTGGGAGCGTAGCTTTCTTGCTATAACTTGATCAGACTTTTCTAACCGGTAGCTCGGATCGAATACTTTCTGATACTCTCCTCTTTTAAGGTTTGCCACTCTTTCCGAAAATCCAACAGTTTTACCAATGTCATTGATAATATTTTTCCTGATAACAAGGAATACATCATAGGATAATTTTTTACTCTCAAATAAAAGCTGATGGCGCTCTACATCATATATCACGGCACCAATTTCTGTAGGGAAATAGTTTCCTCTAAAAGAACCATAAATTGGCCCAAACTCCAAATCTAAAAATAGAGTATTCATCTACCTGCTACTTGCTAACTAGCTCAATTTTTTAATCCTACTATAATTGTGCAACGCCAAAGCACTTCCCAAATATAACAAACAGGGCGGGCCCTAAAGCCCGCCCCATCAAACGATCGACTATCGACTTAGTAATCGAAGTCGCCGCCGCCCATGCCGCCGCCAGCGCCTGCTGCAGCGCCATCCTTCGGTTCAGGCTTGTCAACGACGATGCACTCGGTTGTCAGCACCATACCAGCAATAGATGCGGCATTTTGCAGAGCAGAACGAGTCACCTTCGCAGGGTCAACGATACCAGCTTCAAACATATCGACAAACTCATTTGTCGCTGCGTTGAAACCGACGTTAAACGGCTTTTCTTTGACGCGCTCAGCGATGACAGCGCCGTTCAAACCAGCGTTTTCAGCAATCCGCTTCAGAGGAGCAGCCAGAGCCCGTGCCACAATCAAAGCACCGGTCAATTCTTCGCCCTTGAGAGTGCTATTGGCCCACTCTTCCAATTGAGGAGTCAGGTGAGCCAAAGTTGTACCGCCGCCAGGAACAATTCCTTCTTCGACAGCAGCTTTGGTAGCGTTGATCGCATCTTCAAGACGCAGTTTGCGATCCTTCATTTCTGTTTCGGTAGCCGCGCCGACTTTGATGACTGCGACGCCGCCAGCCAATTTGGCCAAACGTTCTTGCAGCTTCTCTTTGTCGTAGGAAGACTCGGTTTCGTCCATTTGACGGCGAATTTGTTCGCAGCGGGACTTGACGGCGGCTTCATTACCTTCGGCAACAATTGTGGTGCTGTCTTTGGTGATGGTGATGCGGCGGGCTTTGCCGATCATGTCGAGCTTGGTGTTTTCCAGTTTCAAACCGGCGTCTTCGGTGATTAGTTGACCGCCGGTCAATACGGCGATATCTTCTAACATGGCTTTGCGCCGATCGCCAAAACCGGGTGCTTTAACAGCAGTCACGTTCAACACACCGCGCAGTTTGTTGACAACGAGGGTAGCTAGAGCTTCTTTCTCAATGTCTTCTGCAATGATCAACAGCGGGCGGCCGGAACGAGCTACTTGTTCGAGCACGGGTACTAAATCTTGTACCAGAGCGATTTTCTTGTCTGTCAGCAAGATGAACGGTTCTTCTAGAATCGCTTCCATCCGTTCGGTGTCGGTGACGAAGTAGGGAGAGATGTAGCCTTTGTCAAAGCGCATCCCTTCGGTGATTTCCAATTCGGTGGTCATAGACTTCCCTTCTTCCAGGGAAATCACGCCTTCTTTGCCCACCTTGTCCATTGCGTTGGCAATCATTTGGCCGACTTCATCGTCGTTACCAGCAGAGATGGAGCCGACTTGAGCGATGGCTTTGGAATCTTCTACTTGTTTGGCGTGTTCGGCAATTTTTTCTACCAAAAACGTGGTTGCTTTGTCAACACCGCGTTTGAGGGCGATCGCGTTGGCGCCGGCTGCTACGTTCCGCAGGCCTTCTTTAACCATTGCGTGAGCTAAAACGGTAGCAGTTGTGGTGCCGTCGCCTGCTGCGTCGTTGGTTCTGGAGGCGGCTTGACGAATTAGAGCAACGCCTGTATTTTCTACGTGGTCTTCTAGTTCGATTTCTTTGGCGATGGTAACGCCGTCATTGACGATCTGAGGAGCTCCGAATTTCTTTTCGAGAACCACGTTACGGCCTTTGGGGCCGAGGGTGACTGCTACTGCTTCGGCGAGAATGTCCATACCGCGTTCGAGGGCGCGACGTGCATTTTCGTTGTAGATGATACGCTTAGCCATAGTTTTTGGGGATGAGAGGATTTAAGATTTTGGATTTGGGATGATGGATCTTAGTCATTTGTCCTGTGTCATTAGTTGTTTGGCGGCGTTCGCTTTAAACTAATGACTGATGACTAATGACTGATGACTAATGATTAATTAGTTAACGATCGCCAGAATGTCTTTTTCTGCAAGCAAGACGTATTCGTCGGTGCCGAGTTTGATGTCGGTGCCGGCGTACTTCGAGTAGAGAACTTTGTCGCCGACTTTGACTTCCATTTCAATGCGAGTGCCGTCGTCATTGCGCTTGCCGGGGCCCACGGCCGCGACTTCGCCTACTTGGGGCTTTTCCTTAGCTGTGTCGGGCAGAAGGATGCCGCCAGCGGTTTTTTCTTCGCTAGCGCTTACTTTCACGAACACGCGCTCGCCTAACGGTTTAACGGTAGAAACACTCAGTGATACTGCTGCCATAAATAAATCTCCAGATTACAGATCCTAGTCAGTGGGCCGTCAGGGGTCGCTATAAAAGCAACAGCCGACTGCTTGCTACTGACATATTAGCACTCTCGACTCCTGAGTGCTAATTTAGCTCTAGAAAGGGGCGATCGCAACTTACCTGTCTGTACGGGTTCCCGAACCGAGAATGAGTTGGAGGGAATGAGAGGGGGAGAGGAGGGGCTGTGGTGAAGACTTTCGACCCCTAACCAATTACTTTTGATTGATGAATACAATGACAGAAAATCACGATGAATCGGGCAGCCAAGGGTTGAGCGCTTGCGTCCAAAGCCTGGGAATCGCTCAAATCGAGTGGCATATTTTTATCTGTGCCGACCAAACCGTGCCCAAGTGCTGCGATCGCCAAAGCAGTCTGGTGGCTTGGAATTACTTAAAAAAACGCTTGCAAGAATTGGGGTTGGACAAGCCAAGTGCCGATCGACCAACCTGCATTTTTCGGACTAAAGCTAACTGCCTGCGAGTGTGCGGGTCTGGCCCGATTATGGTAGTCTATCCAGACGGAGTGTGGTACCGGGACGTTACGCCCCCCGTCATTGAGAGAATTATTCAGGAACATCTGATCGGCCGGGAGGTGGTTGAAGAATACGCTTTTTTAACTCATCCTTTGCCGCAGCCAGCTCAGGGGGAACCAGGCATTTAACTGTAACGCTGTGAAAAAGCACAGCGCGATCGGCAAGATGTTAAGTTTAATGTTGTGAAGTTGAGAGCGCGAGCGCACTTGTATCGCGATCGAACAACTGTATTTTCCTGCCTGTCTCTGGTAGTCCTGCTTCTTGGGTTTTTTAGGAAGTGCATCGAAGAAGTTCGGTGCCGGAGACGGGCGACATTTTGCCCAAAAGTTGCGTGCTTCGCGGACATCAGGCAGTTTGCTAAACTACACTAGAAATAGTTAAATACGTAAGTAGGGAGTCTTTAAATCTTTCTACATCAAAATTAACCAATTAAAACAGGGGCATCCACCTGTAATTAAACATCTCCAGATTAAATATCTCACTTGGGCTATCAGGGTTTCTCCCATAAATCAAGGCCCGACAACATCATCCATGATAATTTAGTCGGGATATAATTTTTGTTAACTTAAGCCCGATCGTCATTAAGGAGGGCGATCGTCCATCACAGGTTTTGGCTTTGTTCCTAGTGGCAAGACATTCACAAACAAGGTCTGATAACTGGTTGGGAAGCGGTAATACCCGCCCCGCTTTCCCCTCACCGCAACAGCTTCACTCGCTCGCCGTCCACCGGCCCCGCCTGGCCCGGGAAAGCGGGGGACGCCCAGAACAAATAGTAGTGAAAGCAAGGAATTGTGCGGGATACTCTAGCGGGAACAAACATGAAGGACAACAATTCAGGAGAGCAAAAACGGCTGATGCTGGTTGACGACGACCCGAACTTGATCTTGCTAGTCAAGGATTACTTGGAGTTTCGGGGTTACAACGTCATTACAGCAGAAAATGGGAGACACGCTCTAGAAAAACTAGAAGAAGAAGTCCCAGATTTGATCATCTGCGATGTGATGATGCCGGAAATGGATGGGTACACTTTAGTCAAGCACATCAGAGAAGACCCGCGCACGAGCTGGATTCCTGTTCTTTTCTTGTCCGCTAAAGGTCAAAGTTCAGACCGAGTAAAAGGCTTGAGCACGGGGGCTGACGTTTATATAGTCAAGCCTTTTGAACCAGAAGAACTGGTAGCCCAAGTAGAATCTTCTCTGAAAGCAGCATCCCGTTTGATTCGCCACTCAAATCCAGGTCTTGAGAACGGCCCAAAAATTAAGGCGCGCCGCAATGTCGAATTGACTCCCACTGAGTTAAAGGTAGTACAGTTGCTAGCGCAGGGTATGGCAAACCGCCAGATCGCAGACGTGATGAATGTCAGCCAGCGGACTATAGAGAGCCACGTCAGCAATATGCTGGGCAAAACTGGCCTGCACAACCGGACAGAGTTAGCTCGCTGGGCCCTTGAAAGCAAAAAAGCTTGATCGCCGGGGCCCTCATGCTATGAAATCAGGGTAGCAAAAGGTACTGCAATGCGCTTCGGTATACCTGCTTGGCGGTAGGGCGGTTGGCGCGGTAGTTTGAAGCCCCATTAACCTTGACACCGCAGCCGGTATTGAGTTACTGGGCGTCTGGTTCGATCGGGCCCGTCGATCGAATGCAAGCAGGGTTAAAAGAACCCTCTGGCGGTCGAGCCGAAAATATGAAATACTGGGGAGATGGAGTTTTCTGAAGTCTAATCTATTGCCTCAGTTAGCTCCATGTTGCTAAAATGTGATATTTAGATTAACTTCTTTCTACAATTATTAGGTCTAAGTTTCTATGACAAACTTAATGAACCGCCTTTCTATTTTTGTGGACGGGAACAATATGTTCTACGCTCAACAAAAGAACGGCTGGTTTTTTGATCCTCGCAGGGTGCTCGAATATTTCAAAACTTCGCAGCCGAATGTCATCTTGATCAATGCTTTCTGGTATACGGGTCTGAAAGACCCCCAAGATCAAAGGGGATTTCGAGATGCTTTGATCAGTCTGGGTTACACGGTTCGCACTAAGATTCTTAAGGAATATTACGACGATGCTTCGGGCAGATATTCTCAAAAGGCTAATTTAGACATAGAAATTGTGGTTGATATGTTTAATACGGTGGATCAGTACGACCAAGTTGTGCTGTTTAGCGGGGATGGGGATTTTGAGCGGGCGATCGAGCTGCTGCGCTCGAAAAATACTCATATTACTGTGGTATCCACCGAAGGAATGATTGCAAGAGAATTGCGAAATGCTACAGATAGGTATATAGACCTAAATGAAATTAGGGAACATATCGAGAAGATGGATTATTAGTCAGTAGTTATTAGTCATTAGTCATTAGTCAGTCAGCAGTCAGCAGTCAGTAGTTATGGGTTATGGGTTATTAATTATTCGTTATTGGCGCGAGACACGGGACTGGTGACTGGGGGCTAAAAACCCAGAAAAACGGACAAGTAAAAATCAGGAGAACACTTTTTTAGAGCTATGAAAACTCAACCAAGTCAAGACAGGATTATTATTTTCGATACGACTTTGCGGGACGGAGAACAATCTCCGGGTGCATCTTTGAATGTGGATGAAAAGCTGACTATTGCCCGCCAGTTAGCGAGATTGGGCGTGGATGTGATTGAAGCGGGTTTCCCTTTCACCAGCACGGGAGATTTCGAGGCTGTCCAAAAAATAGCCCGATCGGTCGGCACGGAAAATGGGCCGACAATTTGCGGTTTGGCAAGGGCGAGAAAGCCGGATATTAAAACAGCAGCAGAAGCTCTGAAACCGGCGGTAAATTCGCGAATTCATACGTTTCTGGCTACCTCTGACATTCACTTGGAGTACAAGCTGAAAAAGACTCGGGCTGAGGTTCTGGAAATTGTGCCGGAAATGGTGGCTTATGCTAAGTCTTTTGTCGAAGATGTAGAGTTTTCTCCCGAAGATGCTTGCCGCTCAGATCCGCAGTTTTTGTATCGGGTGCTGGAACGGGCGATCGCAGCGGGTGCAACTACTGTTAATATTCCCGATACTGTGGGCTACACGACTCCGAGCGAGTTTGGGGCTTTGATCCGGGGAATTAAGGAAAATGTGCCGAATATCGATCGCGCAATTATTTCGGTTCACGGTCACAATGACTTAGGATTGGCTGTTGCTAACTTTTTGGAAGCTGTGAAAAATGGCGCCAGACAGTTAGAATGCACGATTAACGGCATTGGCGAACGGGCGGGAAATGCGGCTCTGGAAGAGTTGGTAATGGCGCTTTACGTGCGGCGCCAATATTTTAACCCGTTCTTGGGAAGAGAGGCTGATTCTGACGAACCGCTGACAAATATTGACTCGCGCCAAATTTACAAAACTTCCCGCTTGGTTTCCAATTTGACGGGGATGTTGGTGCAGCCAAATAAGGCGATTGTCGGCGCAAATGCTTTCGCTCACGAGTCGGGAATTCACCAAGACGGGGTGCTGAAAAATAAGCTGACATACGAGATTATGGATGCCGAGTCGATCGGCTTAACCGAAAATCAAATTATTTTGGGCAAATTATCGGGGCGCCACGCTTTTCATACTCGCTTGAAAGAGTTGGGTTTTGAAATGGCAGACGATGAGCTAAATAAGGCTTTTGTCAAGTTTAAAGATTTGGCAGACAAGAAAAAAGAGATTACGGATTGGGATTTGGAAGCGATCGCCAACAACGAAGTGCACCAAGCACCGGAACTGTTCCGGTTAGAATTGGTGCAGGTTTCTTGCGGTGACAAATCCCGGCCGACAGCAACCGTAACGGTGCGGAATCCGGCTGGGGAAGAATTGACCGATGCTGCGATCGGCACTGGGCCTGTGGATGCGATTTACAGGGCAATTAACCGAGTTGTCAATGTCCCGAACGAGTTGATCGAGTTTTCTGTACAGTCGGTGACAGCGGGAATTGATGCGATCGGCGAAGTGACAATTCGCTTGCGCCACGAAGGCAAAGTATTTTCCGGTCACTCGGCAAATACCGACATTATTGTAGCCTCCGCAGAAGCTTACATCAGCGCTTTAAATCGCCTTTACGTGGCATTGCAGCAGAGTGTTGAAAAATCCTCCGAAAAGCCAACTCCGATCGGAAATGAAGTTGTTGCAGAAGCACAGCGCTGATAAATTTATTGTCAGTCATCTTTCTTGAAACAAACCGCAGATGAACCATATCAAAGCAGATAAATCTAAATTAATCTGCATTAATCCTGGTTCATCTGCGGTTAAAAATTACAGGACTTACGCTAAAAGAACTTTGACGCACTACTTATAGCGGTAATATCAAATCCGGTAGCATCGGAATTATTAATATTACCCACAGTCAGGACACGGCAGTGCCGTGTCCCTACAACTAATCGGGTAGGGACACGGCACTGCCGTGTCCTCGTTATCATTCCGATGCTACCGGAAACAATATAAGGTGCTTTCGGCGCACCCTACACATAGAGTTTATGCGTCCATAACTATACAATTAACCCCCCGATCGCCCTTTTGGTAAGAGAAATCGAGGGGTTAACTATTATTTGTCAAGTATCTGAGGATATTAAGCAGGGTTCGCTTCGGCTCGTCTTTGTAGCAGGCGGGCAATTTCAGCTTTTTCTACAAGTCCGACGAGGACACCGTTTTCGCGAATGACGGGGAGTTCTTGTACTTTTAGCTGTTCCAGAAGGGTGACGACTTCGAGGAGGGATAATTCTGGTTTGACAGTTGTGGAAAATTCGATCGGCTTCAGGAGTTCTTTAACTAAAACTTCGGGCCAGCGTCCAGTAGGAATGGTTTTGAGGTCGTCAAGGTCGATCGCCCCTACCAATTGTCCGGCATCATCTGTTGCCAGGAATCTGCGCCAGGTTTGAGTGCTACCGATCACGTAGTTGTTGGCAAATTCTCTGAGGGACAAGTCTTGGGAGACGATCGGGCTTTCGGGGGTCAGAGCATCTGCGGCGGTCAGGCCTGCCAGTTCATTTTGGACTGTGGCATATTGGGCAGATTGACCGGCATTTTGCAGCAAGAACCAACCTATTACTAGATTCCAAATATTGCCGAATATGCCTGTAGCAATGGCGATCCAACCAATTATTTGACCGACGCGGCTAGCAAAAATTACACCTTTGTAAGGGTTGCCGGTAATTTTCCAGACGATGGCTTTGAGGATGTTGCCGCCGTCGAGGGGCAAACCGGGAATTAAGTTAAATAAGGCTAAAGCTAAGTTGATGGAAGCTAAAAGTCCGACGATGGCGGCTGCGGGGCCTGTGAGACCGGCGCCGATGCCTATCGCTGTTAACAAACCGGATAAAAATAAGCTGACCAACGGGCCTGCAATGGCTACCCAAAATGCTTCGGCTGGGGTTTTAGATTCTCTATCTAAATTAGCCAGTCCGCCAAACAGAAATAGCGAAATCGATTTCACGCCAATTCCCTGTTTAATAGCTACCCAACTGTGTCCTAATTCGTGGGCTAAAACGGAAGCAAATAACAGCAACGCTGCCAATAATCCCAGCATCCAGGGCGCTACGGGGCCCAATGCGGGAAACAGGGCAGCTAATGCGCCGCCGTACTGCCAGGTTACTAAACCCAGAACTAAAAACCAAGATGCGTTGACATAAAAGGGAATTCCAAACAGGTTGCCGACGCGAAATGTACTGTTCATAATGGCTACCTCTGATATTATGGGGGAGAGTTTTTTGCTCTCGCTCTCTTTATCGTAACGAAACGTAATGGCGATGTTAATGTTTCAATTAGGGTGTTATCCGTCTGTGGAGGTTCGGTTTGCGGAATAATCACCGCCGGCTGCGCTTGGGCTCGCCAGGGGTTAAAAACTTTGTCTCAAAGCGGAAGTCCTCGCTATGAGGCATGAGGAGGATATCTGTTTTAGTTTTCTGTTTTAGTTTTCAATCGGTTTTAACTCACATCTTGCACCATTCTCAGGAACAGGCAAGATGCCTGTTCCACAAAGAGTGAATTTTCTTTCTTGTGGGGAGTAGGAGTTGGGCATCCTGCCCGTCATGAACAGGCAAGATGCCTGTTCCACAACAGATGAATTTTCTTTCTTGTGGGGTGGGCTTCTAGCCCGCCCATAAAAGCCTGATTGAGAATGGTGCAACCTATGAGTTTCAAGCATATTTAGCTATAATTACTGACCGTAACAATACTTTTGGTGCTAATAATTATGCCAGAATCTTTTTTGCTCGGCCGGCTGCTGCTGCAATTCAACAGCGAAGCCGCTGATATTATTACAGACTTATCCGCTGTTGCTTTAACTCCAGACGGCCATTTGTGGCTGGGTTCCGATGAAACGAATTCGATCGAGCGTTTGTCGTCTGTCGCGCCTCATGTTTTTGGAAAACACAAGAGATTTGCGATCGCAGATTTTATCGAACTTTCGGGAAAATCCGAAATCGATATCGAAGGAATTGATTTCAGCGGCGATTATCTTTGGCTGGTGGGTTCTCACAGCACCAAACGCAAAAAAGCTCAAGGTAGAGACCCCGAAACAGACATTCAAAGATTAGCACAAATCGAGACAGAGATCAACCGCTATTTGCTGGCGCGCATTCCTATAAAAGACGGGATTTTGTGCAAGTCAATTTCCCATCCAGACAATCCCAAAATCAAACAGAAAGCTGGATGCCTTCAGCGGACAAAAACTGGCAATTTGCTGACCGACGCACTCAAAGATGACAGCCACCTCGGTCTATATTTATCTGTGCCGGTGCCCAGTAAAGAAAATGGCTTTGATATTGAAGGGTTGGCGGTGCGGGGCGATCGCATTTTGCTCGGTTTGCGGGGGCCGGTGCTGCGGGGTTGGGCGATAATTTTAGAAATAGAAGTTGAAGAGGCAGAACCGGGAATTTTAAGGCTTAAGGCGATTGGGGAAGGAGGGAAATTGTACAAGAAACATTTTGTTGATTTGAACGGTTTGGGCGTGCGAGAATTGTGCTGGAACGGGGAAGATTTGATTGTTTTAGCCGGGCCGACGATGACTTTATCTGGGGAGATGAGGGTTTTTCGGTTAAAGGGAATTTTAGGGCGATCGGGCGACAGTATTACTGGGCAAGATGGGGGAGATTTGGAGGTATTGTTTGATTTGCCTTTTAAGGTGGGTGCGGACAATGCTGAGGGATTGAGCCTGTTTCCCTATTTGGGGGGGCAGAATTCGCTGTTGGTGGTTTACGATTCGCCGGATGCGGAGAGAATGGTTGAGGGAAATTCGATTTATGCGGATATTTTTAGGTTGGGTTTGTAGGGAGGAATTTAGTCCTCAGAATTCAGGACTTTAGTCCTTACTACAAACCGAAATTAGGTGGGGTTGGTAGTACCCCATTTTATGAGCCACAAGTCTTGACAGCATCATGTGAAAACATTGAACTAGACTGTGCAACACATTTAGCAGTGTCTACCTTGGCGTTTTGACAGACCGTGACTGCATCATGAGAAAACATCCATGTAGCAGATTGCAAACATTCAGATGTGTAAGGCGTTGGATTTTTACAAACATTGACTGCATCATGAGAAAACATCCACTTAGCAGATTTTAAGCATTCACTTTTCGTATTACTGGTATTTGATGATGAGGTGTTTTGTTGATTGCTAGAGGCGACTTGAACTTCTGGAGGATTTTTCCAATCGCTAAACTCCCAATCGCTAGAAGAGGTCGCGATCGCCAAAATTCCACTGCCGATCAAAACAAGTAGGACGGTTAATGATGCAATGGCACTAAAAGTCGTTGACTTTCTTAGAGTATTAGATTTTGTCCCTACATAGCTATAAAGCACAGACCCTAAAGTCCAGGTAAACACAATTACTACGATCCAAAGAACTCTTGATTCTGAGGCAATTATATCTGAAGCTACCGCATCTATCATGCTCCAGATCGGATGAATTAAAGTCCAGTAAAAAAAGAGTCCAATAATGAAAATCCCGGCTACGATTAGCAAAAAGCAAGAAAAATAGAACAAAACAAGCTTCATATGATTCTATTTAGTTAAGAATGAACATTGCCCTGAACAAGCATACATAGTGTTTTCAAATGTTCGCGAACAGCAATCTGCTCAGAAGACCGTCGAGCAAGGGGATAGCTTTTACATCCCAGATTAAAACACCATTTATTTAAGTACACCTACACATTGTTATGTTAGATTTCCCAAAAAGTCTTGTTTGTCGGGGAAAAATTACTTCGAGTCATGAGACGACTCCTCTTAAGGTAAGCTAACGTACTAGAGAATCAAGGATTGATACCCAATTACTCGCGCGAAATTGGGTTAATTGTCGATCGCATCCCTTCGCCGCTGGCTGTAGCGTTTCAATTCATCAATTAAGTGAGTATCGTTAGATGCTGTTCTCGCGCCCGCTTCCGCCGCCCAGCGCTTCAAATCTTCAATTTGCGATCGCGCGATCGCAGCTAAAGGTACTGTATCCTCGATCGACCTCAAAACATCCTCCGTCATCAAATCCCGGCGCTGGCCGTTGACAAACGTTCCAAAAGCCCGGTACAATCCATCAATTACAACTTGCTCGATTTCCGCACCGCTAAAATTCTCAGCGCGCTTCGCCAAAATCTCCAAATCAAACTCGCGCAATCTAGTCGGCCGCAAACGCTGCAAATGCACTTTAAAAATATCTTGCCGTTCCGATTCTGAGGGCAAATTCAAAAAGAAAATTTCGTCGAACCTGCCCTTTCTCAGCAACTCCGCCGGCAAAATCCGCACGTTATTTGCAGTGGCTACGATGAACACCGGGCTGGTTTTTTCCTGCATCCAAGTAATCAAACTGCCGAATACCCGGCGCGAAGTTCCCGAATCGCCGTCGCCGCCGCTGATAATGTTGCCGAAGGCTTTGTCTATTTCATCGATCCACAAAACGCAAGGTGCGATCGCCTCTGCTAATTGTATCATTTGCCTGACGCGGCTTTCGCTTTCCCCCACAATGCCACCAAACAGCCTCCCAGTATCCAACCGCAACAGCGGCAAACGCCATTCGCAAGCAATTG
Organism: Microcoleus pseudofavosus SVA1_A4; assembly: GCF_036700565.1. Lineage (NCBI taxonomy): Bacteria > Bacillati > Cyanobacteriota > Cyanophyceae > Oscillatoriales > Microcoleaceae > Microcoleus > Microcoleus pseudofavosus. The sequence continues at coordinate 17,472 of NZ_JAUBPE010000008.1, read as the reverse complement.
TTTTCGCAGATAAAGATTTGCCCGTTCCTTGAATTCCTACTAACAAAACGCCTTTAGGATTGGGTATTCCGTAGCGGCGCGCTTCGTCAGTAAAAGCATCTTGCCGCATCTTTACCCACTGTTTCAAATTCTCCAATCCGCCCACACTTTTCAGGGATTCTCTAGAGTTGAAAAACTCCAAAATTCCTGTCTGGCGAATTGCTTGCTGTTTTTCCTCCAAAACTCCATCAATATCTGACTCGTTAATTTGCTGTTTTGCGGCTAACGCTTTAGCCAAAACCCGCCCGATTCGAGCGCGGCTCAAACCTTGACAAGCTTTAACCAACTGTTCCCTTGCTAAGCCGCTAACTTGCAACTGTTGCGGATTTTCTACAACGTGGGAAATTAAACTATCGATTTCTTTGACGTTGGGCAAAGGGAAATCAATTACTGTTACTTCTTCTTTCAATTCCTCCGGCAATTCCAGCGTGTGAGAAGTGAGGATTATTGTTTTTTTGCTGCGCTTCAATTCCCGCGTTAAATTCCGCAATTCCCGCACTACCGGAGCATTTTTGTCGGTGTAGGGATATTTCAAAATTGGGTGCAAATCCCGCAGTACAAATATGGTATATTCTTCAACAGCAGTTTTGCTGACGCGATCGAGCGCCGCCATTACCGAACCTTTCCCAGAACCGTTATCCTCCCAGCCGCGCACGAGATCCCAGAACAATACTCGGCGCGCAGGAGTTACTTGCAGCGCTACTTGGGCAATTACAGCTTCGACCGGTTCCTCCTCCGCGCCGACAATGTACAGCAACGAATAGCGGGCGCGAATCATCAAATCTAGTTGCTTTACCAGTGCCTCGAAAGGGTTATTTTTACCGTCATTGACGGCATCTAATTCTCTGGATTGGGGGTAATTTTCGGTCATTTTATTTGATATTTTAGATGTAAATTCAGTTTTATTAAATATTTTGTTTGCAGTCAGGACTTTAGCCCTTAAAAATGATTTAACCGGATTCAAGGTTTGTAATAAGGGCTTGAGTCCTTAACAACTATTTAACCGGACTAAAGTCTGTACTGCGATCGATAAAATTATAACAGAATAGTGAGCAGTTTGCTACTTAGCAGCTTTTCGAGCTTGTTTCACCATTTCAATGAGAGTGTGGTGAGCATCTTCGGCATCTGTTAAAGTGCGATCGAACTTCACTCTGACAGGCAAAGTTTCGCCATTAATTTGAGCGGTTAAATCCATGCCGTTCGCATCAATAGCGAGCATTTGAGCTTCGGTGGCCTCCGGTTGGCCGCCAAATGCTTGAGCGTACAGCACGACAGCACTAGCGTGGTCTTCGTTCATGTGAGTGCAGATGCGATCGCTAATCTCAGTGGAAAACTGTTCTGACATGGGAGATTCCTCAGATGCAATATCGATCGATTGTACTGCGATCGGTACAAAGTTTTCAAGAGCCAGGAATTGCCTCAATAGTTATGAGGGATAAATAACTAAATTATATCCGCGTTAATCGGCGTTCATCTGCGGTTAAACAATCAAATCATTCAACTAAAATGATAAAATATTACTTGCCCCTAATATTGCCTAGTCACATGAACAACTCTAGCGCTTATATCGAACTACTCAAAACATTTCCTCCCCGACCCATAACTGCTGAGGAGGAATTAATGGCAACTCAAAAAGTGATCGATTCTCTGTTGGACAAAGGCGAACTGAATTCAGACGAACGCGACTATCTAAACGTACTTGGAACTCTGGTTTATGAATACGAGCAAACTTTAGAACCTATACCTGACATTTATGGGATAGAACTGTTAAAAGCTTTAATTGAAGAATTTAACCTGAGACAAAAAGACCTAGTTCCTATTTTTAAAACCGAGTCTATTGTCTCAGATATCCTCAATGAAAAGCGTCAACTTACAACTGAACACATACAAAAACTTGCAGAGTTTTTCAGTGTCTCGCCTGCTGTTTTCTTTCCACTGCATCAAGTTGTTGGTAATGCGGCCTAAAATTGTTTGTAGTAAGTAATTTAGTCCTTATTGACTAAAAGCTTTCAGAGAGGACGATCGTTCTCACTACAAACTGCACAGCCTAACTAAAAGATCGATCGTCAAACGGCAATTCATCAAACCGCGAATCAATATCAGCCTCAGAATTCGCCACAGGGGAATTAGCGCGAGATGCCGACGGCTTAACAGAATTCACCTTGGCTACGGATAACTTGGCCGCAGGTTCCGATTTCTGTAGGTTAACTAGAGGTAATTCTGCTCCATTTTCTCCATTTTTGCTAGTTTGATTCCACATCATCATCCCCAGCAAACCGTCAACCAAACCGCCACCGCTACCGTTGCCTGTTACCGCAACATCCGGCACAACTCGCACGTTGCGATCGCCTATAATTTGCATTAACTGCAAAGCCGTATAACCCGAACCTCCCAAAGCTACAACACCCGCGCGATAAGCTTCAGCTTGAGCATTTCCCTTCACCCGAATCGACTCAGCTTCGCCTTGAGCTTGTTTCACCTGAGAATTCGCTTTCAACTCAGAAATCTTCACGCCTTGTTCCGATTTCACCATCTCTTGTTGAATCTCGGCTAAAGCAGTTTCGCGCACCAATTGTTGCCGCTGAGTTTGTGCTACTTGCTGCACCTCATAAGTCTTGCACTGTTCCTCTGCAATTTTGCGATCGGTTTGAGTTTGCATCAACTCTGCGGGCGGCAAAATATCCCCGATCAAAGTATCAATTGCCTGCACGTCATAGGTGCGCAAAGCTGCTTTGATATACTCGGCGGCTTCTGCTTGCCGATCGCTCCTTGCAGAGAGAAAATCTAACACAGAATAAGCTTGGGCGGAATTGCGGAAATAATTGCCAATTGTCGGCTGCAAAACATGGTCAACTAAATTCTGCATCGAACCGACGCGAGAGATGACTTTCGGAGCATCCAAAGCGCCGACATGAATGATTTGAGCTACTTCTAGATCGAAGGCAAAACCGTCGCGAGAACGCACCGTTAAAGATGAAAGTTGAGAATCGTAACTGTGCCTTTCTGTTTTAGTAGACCAATTCAAAACAATGTTGGTAGTCGGCACTAACTCTACTTTCAAAATGCGAGTATTCAGCGGATGTTTCCCCGGATAAAGAGGAGTCACCCACACCCCTTTATTGCCCACATTTACTAAATTGCCGTGAGTGAAAGCAGCGCCGCTGACATCTTCTGAGGTTTGGCCGACATAGGAAATCACCGCGCCGACATAGCCGATCGGGATTTCGGTCATCGCCACTTGCTCCACCCCGACAAACCAAGGATTTAAGTTCCACGAACCGGAAAGCAAAACCTGTTCCTGCAAACCGCGCCGCCCGCCGGCGCTGATAAATTTTTGCGCGTTTTGGAAGTTGTCGTGATTCGGAATAATCGGACCGGCAATTTCGCCATCTTGAATGGGAACGCCGTCAAAAGTTGTAACAATTCCCACTCTATCTGGGGCAATTGTGTACAGCTTCAACTGTTCGGCTGTCATCCCGTGTTTGGTAGCGTTGGCTGCTGTAATTACGGTAAACAATGCCGTATTAATTCGATAGCTACCGCCAGTCAAAATGCCGAGTTGCCTGCCTTTTTCGCCGCCTTCTTTCAGGAATTTGCGAGCATCTTGAAAATTATCGCATTCTGTGATTTTGCCAAGGATGCGCTGCGGCGGATTCGACTCGCCGCCTGCTGCGATAACTAAACCAATTTCGCCTTGGGGAACTATCGTCAGAGACTCTTTGCGGACGTTGTACTGCAAAGGCCAATAACCCCAGTGCCAACCGGGGGGCAAAGTATCAGCTTGATATCCAGCTTCTCCGTTTAAGGCAATTAAATCTCCCGGCGGTAAAGACTTGCCGCCAAAGCTAAACTTTTTACTGACAATTCCGACTTCGCGATCGCCAATAACCACCAATCCGCCAAAAAATAGCGGCAGCACCAGAATAATTATCATACCGCCGATCGCGATCGGGATAAATCCACCCGCATCGAGCTGCATTGTCTGCACCGGAACAGTGGTGCGCAACTGCCCTAACTGCAAGCTAGAATCAGGTTTTGCTGCTAGCTGAGTCGAGGAGTGAGTTGCAGGGGGGATATCGCCAGCAGCTAATACCGGCGAGGGTTTCAAACTGGTTATTGCACTGAGGGCTAAAGATGCCGAAACAGCGGCTGCTAAATGTTTTAAAACTCGAACTTTGACTTGAGATTTGGGCAAAAGTGAATAAAGCATTTTTTTGATAAGAGCTAATTTGTCCTCTTAGCTCTAGCTTAGCTCTAATCCCAACTTCTGATGTAAAATTTAATGTCTTATTTTTCATTACTTGCAGTCATAATAGTCATATTTATCAGTGAAAATACGGATATAGTTTTTCTTGTTTAGGTGAGGGATTTCCGATAATTCGTAATTGGTAATTGGCAATTGGTAATTGGTAAGAAAGCAAGAAAGCAATCGCGCACGGGGGCGAACTCAGTTGAGAACTGCTATAAGATTAAAATCAATGATGCAACAAACTGAAAAGTAAGGACACGGCAATGCCGTGTCCCTACTGATATGGCGTACAATCTAGCAGATAACTCTAGACAAACTGACCAGTTGGAGTCGATCGCACGCGGCGAATCCCAATCACCGAAGGCATCGGCGATCGGCGCGAATCATTCGAGATATTGCTCGGCCACAAACTGCCCCGAGAAACACTACGAGTCTGATTAAAAACAGCACCGTTCAAATCCAACATTTCAATTTGCCTGCTGAGTACAGTACCATCATCGATCGGGCAATCTTCCCCCGGATGCTGCACCGAAATCACCAGCGTATCTCCCACAAAAGTTGGCCCAGTCATTTCGCAGCGATTCGGCCCTTGAGCAAACGGAATTACACTTCCTGCATTCGGGCCGGAAGTCGGAATGTAAAACAGCCAATTGTTGCCGAAAACACCCGTAAAATCCGATATGTTTCCTGTTTTTTTGTGGTCGATCGCCGTCGGCTTTCCAGCCGCACCGATATCAAAACCGTTGTGCGTGGGAGTAGACATATCAGTGACACCCCAAACATTACCTTGAGTGTCAAAAACCAAATTATCTACACTAGCAAATCCCGCCCCAGCTACCGAACCCGCTTCTCCACCTTGAGCAAAACGCTGCCAGCGGAAAGTCAAACCCGCACCGTCGGAACTATCTTCAATTATTTTGTAAATTCCTCCAGACTGCTGAGTGCTGTTGAGGGCGGCAGTGTATTTAGCAACAGTAAAAATCCGAGAATCTGGATAACCGTCGCTACCCGGTGCGCCGTCAGTATAGGAAATGAAAACTTCCTTAGTAGTAGGATTAATTTCCAAATCTTCAGGCCGCGCCGTCGGAGTACCGCCAATCAAATTAGCGGCATGAAAAGCATCAACTAAAACCGCACCTTGGCTGGTGTAGAAATTAGCAAGACTTTTATTTCTGTAGCCCGGAAGTGCTGTTGCTTCATTAGTTGTATCCATCACAAAAGAACCGCCGTCTTCGGTTTGACCTGCAATTCCGGCGCGTTTTGGGAAACGAGTATTCGCATCTCTTTGAGCCTTGCCAAAACTTGCTAATTCCGCTTCACCAACTTTAGAAGGAGTCACCGGATTGGTTTGGGTATTGATTGTCAGCGGCAGCCATCTTCCAGTACCGTTGCGGTTGTATTGGGCGACGTACAAAACGCCATCTTCAAACAATCGGCTGTTGGTTTTATCTGCCGGATTGCTGACAGTACCGCTGCTGACAAATTTCCAGGTGTGTCCGCCGCGCCGATCGTCCCCCATGTACACTACTAACTTGCGGCCTGCTTCGGCGCGAATCGCGACGTTTTCGTGGCGGAAACGACCTAAAGCGGTGTGTTTGCGAGGGCGGAAATTCGGATCTTGGGGATCGACTTCTACCATCCAGCCGTATTTTTCGCCGACTAAGCCGAATTCCTCGCCGGTAGTGCCCTTGGCGTAGCCGGTTTGGGCGCCGTTGGGTTTGATGTTTTCTTGAACTCCGACGAAAAATAGTTCGCTACCTTGGAAGTTTTCTTCGGCGGAGAGGATTGTTCCCCACGGGGTTGTGCCGCCGGAACAGTTGTAGGCTGTACCGATGATGCGGTTTCCGAGTCCGTCGCTGTTGACTTGCGCGAAGACTTGGGTGGCTGCAGGGCCGGTGCCTGTAAGATATTTGTCGTCGCCTTGTCTGGTTCCCCAGGAGGTGACTGTTTTGTATGTGTCGGAACGTTGGCTGTTGATTCCGAGGCCGGAAAGTCCGTGGATGCGTCGGTTGAGGGGGTCGCGGGCGATCGCCCCAAATCTGCCGTTAGACTGTTTGGTAATGCGGACGATCGAACCACCGAGATTGTAGAGGAATTCGCCGAGGGTATCGCGATTCTTTACGGATAAGTCTATACCGAGGACGGCGCGATCGGTTGCTGGAAATGATGCCACATCTGTCGGCGCTTCCGGTGCCACTTTCGACATCGGGAAGGATACGTACTCGTGATTAACCCAGAGATAGCCGTCGTCATTGCTGCCGCGAATCCCGACAAAGCCGGTGTAATCGTTGTTGTAGCCGAAATAGTCTGCCGGATCGGGGAAAACTCGATCGCCCCAGCGGAGAATCACGTACCGTTCGTATTCCGGCGGTACAACCACATCGTCAACAACGCTGTAGCTGGTTAATCGAGTATTCTGCGAGGCCGCCATTACGGTTCCCTGTCCGTTTAGGGCGATCGGCATAAAGCTCGACAATTCTTGATAAACTGGCAGCGGGTGAGGAAGTCTTAACGGAGTGAAAGATAGCGGCCCTACAACAGCTTCCGCCGAGGTGGAATTGATGCCGAATAGTTTTTGAGTTAGTTGAGGCGCAAGCACAGCGGTAGCTGCACTGCTGCCGAAGAAAATTAACAGTTGTCGGCGAGTTATTTTAGACATAAATTCCTTTTCAACCCAACATCCCTAATCAGATGATTCCGTATGAAACTCTATCACTGTTAAATTAAGAGGAGTTAACCTGAAGGTTAATTAAAGTGGAATTATATTTTGGTTAATAATTGGTTATTGGTTGTTTGTTATTTGTTGTTTGCTACCAATGCCCGATGCCCGATTTCAATCATCTCGAAAACCCGGATCGTTTTGTCGGGATGCCGATCGACTGGGCGCAGGTGCATTCATCACTTGCGAAGACCCAGAATTTGCGGGCAAAATATTGCTGTCTCTGAATCCCAGCAGCAATTTAGCATCCGCAAAATATCTAGTCCACTGTTCGATTCTCGAATCTTTTTGCCACTCGCGGCGGGATACTCTCGATCGCAAAACCGGAACTCTTTGTCGGCTGCGATCGGCTGTAATGATGATTGTAACTTCTGTTAATGCCGGATTTTCTTGAAACTCGCGGGCGATCGACTCTTTCGCTAAATCTTCCGCCTGCTGCACTAAACTCGCAAAAGATTGACTGCCGTCCGAATTTAAGGTAAGATAGCGTTCCTTGGTTTCAGCCAAACCCATCGATATACTTGCTGTTAAACTGATAATTGCTAGAATGACGGCAGACAATAAGCGTAGGTACAAATTCATTATTTTTGAAACTAAATACTGACACTTGTCAATGATAATAAACAAAAATTAACCGTAAATTAAGCTCAGATTAAAATAATATTTTGTATCACCATATTTCCCCAAAAAAGCGTTCTGGTATGCTCAATTTATCCAAAAATAAGGCTTGTAGGGGCGGGTTTTACCCGAAATATTTGCGGTAGCAAAGGATATCGATAAACCCGCCGCCGCGTTACTCGGAAAGCAACGCAAAATTACCAACTACCAATTACTAATTACCAATTACCCATGAAATTAACAAAATGTGCGATCGCCCTCGGTAGCAACTTAGGCGACTCCCTCGCCACACTCAAAAGCGCGATCGCAACCCTCAACAACACCCCAGAAATCGCAGTAAAATCCCATTCAAGCTGGTATCAAACCGCCCCCGTCGGGCCGCCCCAACCCGATTACATCAACGCCTGTGCCATCCTAGAAGTTGCACTAGAACCCGAACAATTGCTAGCAACTTTATTAAAAATCGAGATAAAATTTAATCGCATTCGCCGAGAAAAATGGGGGCCACGAACCCTAGACCTAGATTTGCTGCTGTACGACAATTTAATCCTAGAAACTCCGACACTGACTTTACCTCATCCCCGGATGACTGAAAGAGCTTTTGTATTAGTACCTTTAGCAGAAATTGCCCCGGATTGGGTGCATCCGGTGACGAAAAGTGCGATCGCCCAACTCTTGCAAAGCGCAGACTGTTCTGGAGTGCAAAAATTGCCACTGTAAAAATTGAGGAAAATTCACGGATCGTACCAGTTTCCCAAAAAATGCAACCGCAGGTAAGCTCCAAACTGTGATAGTTATCAGTCATTCCCAATCTAAAATCTAAAATCTAAAATCTAAAATCCTATGAGATCGCCTATGATGTCTTAAATCAGTGCACTCTAACATTATTCGCTTCTTGCTTATGTCGATCGGTCAAGAACTACCCCAACTCCTCAAACAGCGCCTATTTTACCAAGGGCGCAAATTTAACTTTGACGTAGCCACCCTCCGTCTTCCCAACGGTTCCGAAGGCGAGTGGGAATGTATTCGCCACCCGGGCGGAGCACTTGCAGTTCCCGTCACACCCGAAGGTAAACTCGTCTTGGTGCGACAATACCGCTTTGCCACAAAAGGGCGAATTTTAGAATTTCCCGCAGGTACGGTAGAAATCAATGAAAATCCCGCCGAAACTATTAAACGCGAAATCGAAGAAGAAACCGGATACCGCGCTGGAAAATGGCAGAAATTAGGGCAATTTTTTCTCGCCCCCGGTTATTCCGACGAAATCATTTATGCTTTTTTAGCCCAAGATTTGGAAAAATTGGAAAAGCCGCCAGCACAAGACGATGATGAAGACATGGAAACAGTTCTATTCACCCCTGAAGAATTAGAAAAAGCTATTTTAGCTGGGGAACCAATTGATGCAAAATCAATTTCTAGCTTTTTCTTGGCGCGTCCATTTTTGACTTAAATAGGACTGACGAAAAAAACCCGGTTTGTTATAATAATCGTGCATCAAACCGATAAATCTTAACTTAGAAACCGGGTTTTTGACCCCGCGTGTGTCCAGGACTGTAAAATCTAAAATCTAAAATCTAAAATCTAAAATCGAATGTCCGATCTAATTTTATTTTGGCACCGCCGCGACTTGCGTATTTCTGACAACATCGGACTGGCAGCAGCGCGCCAGCAAAGCCCTAAAGTAGTCGGGATTTTTTGTCTCGATCGCAATATCCTAAATCGCGATGACGTAGCGCCAGCTAGAGTCACCTACATGATCGGCTGCTTGCAAAAACTTTCCTCACGTTACAGCGAAGCAGGCAGTCAATTGCTGATAATTCAAGATGACCCGAGTCTAGGAATACCGAAATTAGCAACAGCGATAAATGCTCAAGCAGTATTTTGGAACTGGGATGTAGAACCCTATGCAAAAAAGCGCGATCTAAGTGTATCAAACGCCCTCCAACAAGCAGGAATTCAAGTCCAAAATTTCTGGGATCAACTCCTGCACGCCCCGGACGAAATTCGCAGCGGTACAGGACAACCTTACACAGTTTATACCCCATTTTGGAAAAAATGGAACAGCAAACCCAAAGCCCAACCAGTAGAGACACTGCCGATAACTTATCTGGAATTAATGACCGGATTAACCGCAGAAGAACAAGAAATCGCCAATCAAGCAGGTGCAATTGAAACACTGCCAACTGCCTTGAGTTTGGGATTTATTTGGGAAAATCCATTAGTAATAGAACCCGGAGAAGATGCAGCGCGAGAAAAGTTGGATGAATTTTGCGATCGGGCAATTTACCAATATCAAGAACAGCGCAATTTCCCTGCAATTAACGGCACATCCCAACTCAGCGCCGCCCTCAAATTTGGTGCAATTGGCATCCGCACGGTTTGGCAAGCTACCCAGATAGTAATGGACACTTGCCGCAGCGAAGAAGCGTCTACAAACATCCGCACTTGGCAACAGGAAATAGCGTGGCGGGAATTTTACCAACACGCCATGTATAACTTCCCAGAATTAGCAGACGGACCCTACCGTCAAGCATTCAAAGACTTTCCTTGGGAGAACGATGAAAAGCTCTTTCAAGCTTGGTGTCGAGGTAAAACTGGTTATCCTATTATCGACGCGGCAATGCGGCAGTTAAATCAGACAGGTTGGATGCACAATCGCTGTCGCATGATAGTCGCCAGCTTCCTCACCAAAGATTTAATTATTAACTGGCAGTGGGGTGAAAAATACTTCATGCAAAAATTGATAGATGCCGACCTTTCTGCTAACAACGGCGGCTGGCAGTGGAGTGCATCGAGCGGTATGGACCCGAAACCTTTGCGAATATTCAATCCCGCCAGTCAAGCTCAGAAATTTGACCCGGAAGGCGAATATATTCGGCACTGGGTTCCAGAATTGCGCCGAGTTGATACTAAACTTTTGCTAACAGGAAATATTTCGCCTTTAGAACGCCGACTTCTTCCTTATCCCGATCCGATCGTAGACCACAACGAGCAGCAGCGCAAGTTTAAGGAACTTTATAAGCAGCAAAAAATTTAAACATCACACCCAGAACCCCGACTTGTTCAACAAGTCGGGGTTCTAGCTGACATTATTACACCTACCTAATTAATATGTGATATCATGTTCTGTTAATTACCATTAAAAAAGTTGTTTGTAGTAAGGACTTGATCCCTGATTGACTTTATTCTAGGACTCAATTCCTCACTACGAACTATTGATGGTTATATGAACGGAGAATTTTTCATGATTCAAACCATAATCAAATCGATAACATTTGAAGAATTTTTAGAATGGTATCCAGATGGAAAAGGACGTTTCGAGCTACGCAATGGAGTAATAGTTGAGATGAACCCAAATGGCGACCATGAGGAAGTTACAGGTTTTCTAATACGAAAAATTAACGTAGAAATTGACCGTTTAAATCTTCCTTATGTAACACCGTCAACTTATTTTGTCAGACCTCCCGAAACGACCACGGGCTACCAGCCCGATCTCATAGTCTTAGACAAAAAGCCTTAATTTCAGAGCCACTATGGAAAAAATCATCAGTTATTTCTCAAGGTAGCTCTGTCAAGCTTGTGGTCGAAGTAGTTAGCACTAACTGGCAAGATGATTACCTGGTAAAAGTGGCTGAGTATGAAAGATTGGGTATCCCGGAATACTGGGTTGTTGACTGTGCTGCTTTGGGCGGCCGGCGGTTCATAGGTAATCCTAAACAACCTACTGTATCGATTTACGAGTTGGTTGAGGGAGAGTACCAGGTTAGCCAGTTCCGAGAGTCCGATACTATTATTTCGTCTGCCTTCGGAGAACTTAATCTGACTGTTGAGCAGGTTTTTAGCTCTATAACTTAAATAAATCGGAGGTTGAAATGGTAACGCTGCAATTAAGGCAAATCAGTGTACCCCCAGGACATAGAGTGCTGTTCAATGATGTTAATTGGCAGGAATTTGAAGCAATTTTAGAAGAGTTGGGAGAACACCGTGGCTCTAGAATAGCTTACAGTCAAGGAACTTTGGAGATTAGGATGCCACTACCAGAACATGAATTCAATAAGGAAATCATTGGCGATATGGTGAAAATATTACTCGAAGAACTTGAAATTGATCGAGAATGTTTTGGTTCTACGACTTTTAAACGAAAAAATATGTTACAAGGAATTGAACCTGACAACTGCTTTTACATTCAGAATTATGCTCTAATGATTGGTAAAAAGCGGATCGACTTAACTGTCGATCCGCCGCCTGACTTAGCAATTGAAGTCGATATAACTTCCCAAACTCAACTCGATGCTTGCGAAGCTTTGGGAGTACCTGAAATATGGCACTATGAAAATAAGAAGCTTCAGATTAATGTGCTTCAAGATGGGAAATATGTTGAAGCAGAAATTAGTCCGACATTTCCCAATCTGCCAATTATTGAAGCTATTTCTCAATATTGCGAACAAAGCCAAACAGCGGGTACGAGTCAAACTCTCAGATTGTTTCGCAAGTGGGTTAAAGACCAAATACAAAATTGATATGAAATCCCTATTCCACGCACTTGATGTCAGAAACTCTACTTATTTACGATCGCAAAACTTCGGTTAATTACAGCAAGCGTCCTAATCGCGTTGTATTGTTAATTTCGCTTTTGGGAAATAGAGAGAGAGTAAGGGTGTTGAGCTTGAGATCGATCGCCCACAAAAATAACATAAGTCCCCTTGTCCCCATAACCGGAAAATTCTACATTCCCCGCAGCAGCATTCGCCGGCAGCACGCAGAAACGCCCCCTCGGCCCCTGAATCATCAAACTCGGAGCTCCAGCGGTTTGTACCGCAATCCGCCAGTAAGGCAAATCCTGCGTTACTTCGATGACGTGGTTCGGTGCTTGGGACACAAAACCGCAGTCGCCGCTATTGTTCGGGCCGCCGGAAACTCCAGAAACTCTCAGCGGTTCGGGAAATCCGGGAGCAATTTGCAGCGGTTGGCTCCGAAGGGCTCCGGCATCCGCTAAAATCATTGCCAAGGCTAGGGTCACGATCGGGCTAAACCGCAGTCTGGCGCGATCGCAGGGATAGCATATCTTCATTTTTATCCTTATTTATCCGAAATTTATCCGAAGACAATGGCGGAAGGTTTTACTTCTTTGACGGTAGAGGATAATTAGCGGTTCCGAACACGCTAATGTGACTCTTATTAATGTGACCGCCCTAAAATGATCGATGTACAGCTAAACTAACTCCCGAATTTTTTTATGAATCCTCAAAATAACTTCAATTGGCAGCAAGCGATCGGAGAACTAAAAGCTAAACTAGAGCGATCGCCGCTGATCGCACAGAATTCAGATAGCTATCAGGCCGTCGGAACCTTCTACAATCAATTTCTGGATAAGTTTCAAAGACTGCCCAAACCGGGGCAGGTGGCAGTCTTTGCCGTCGGAGCGATAATTGTCCTGACAGTCTTCAATAGCATCGTACAGCTAATTTCAGCGCTGATGACTCTTTCCGTTCTCGGAGTGCTAATCTACATAGCGTATAAATTGGCAATTTCTCCCGATTCCTCCAACACTAACGACTAAATAATAGGAAATTCTAAATATGGCTAGCCCAACCGCACCCGGTGGTATTAATCAACCCGATCCGTCTTGGCAGACACAATCCCAGCAAATGCCACTGCTGGTTCGCAGGTGCGGCGCTTGGGCCGTGGAAATTTCGTTAATTGCGGCCAGCGCCCTCGTTCCCTTCAGTATCGGGGCATTGGTCAACAAGGAATCTCAAACCGTGCCGCTCAATTCCTCAGTAGCAGCAGCATCCGAAACCGTCGCCCGTACTTTGGGCATACCGATGCGCGATCGCAACCCCAGAGTCGCACCCTTAACTAATCTATTCTGGTCGGGGGCGCTGCTGGCACCTGCGGTTTTAGCGGCGTGGCAACTGTTTTTGCTCGCCAGAACCGGTCAAACTCTCCCCAAACGGTGGTTCGGCGTCAAAGTTGTCACCGCGTCGGGTACTCCTCCGGGTTTTGGGCAAGTGCTAATTCGCGAAAGTTTGGGGCGCTGGGGAGTGCCTGTGGGCGTCGCTTACGGCATTTGGCGCTTATCGGGTGCGTTTCCAGATTTAATCATTTTAGGGGGGCTGAGCGGGTTGGCAGTGCTGGCAGACGGCGCTTTTGCATTGCGCTACAAACGGCAATCGGGACACGATCGGCTTGCGAATACTTTGGTCGTCAGCGGTCGATCGAACCAACAGTCTGCCAATCCAGTCAAGAGTCAAGAATGGACAGAGGAAGACGCGCAGATTGCAGCTTTGGTTTTGACTCCCGAAACCGACATGAAAGAAAATCCCAGTTTGTGGAATTGGATTCGCCAACACCCAGGCGCAACTTTAGTGATAGTAACCCTCGGCAGCGCGGGATTGATTTTAACTTTGTTTGTCGGCACTCTCATCTACACTCAAAGTCAAGCAAATTTGCGGGATTCCCGGCAGCGGAACGACGAATTATTTGTAGCTTTAGTGAGCAAATTGTCTCCCACATCGGCTAGCGGGGCATCGGGAAGGCGATCGGCCATTTTGGCTTTGGGGGCGGTGGAAGACTCCCGCGCCGTACCGCTGCTAGCGGATTTGCTAGCCCAAGAAGACAACCGCGCCATGCTGGACGCGATCCAGCAAGCTTTGGTCAGTAGCGGGCCGAAAGCTTTGCCTGACTTGCAGCGGTTGAATCAGGCCCTCAGCAACGACCTCGATTCCCTGCGCTTCGGCGGCAAGGCCCCGGAACGCGAGTTAGCGGCCGCCCGCCAGCGAACAGTGCAAAGGGCGATCGGCAAAATTCTCACAGTGTATAGCAGCCAGCTCAACGGCGCCGATCTGAGCCGCACGGATTTAGCTCAAAGTCCTGCCGGCCCGGCTCAGTTTACTTTAGTATTAGACAAAGTTGACTTGTCGGGAATTAAGCTGAAAAATGCCAATTTAACCAATGCCAGCTTGCAGGGAACTCGCTTTTACGGCACTGGCGAAGACAGGCGTCCGGGTACATTTGACGATTGGATTTCTGACTTGAGCGCAGCTAATTTTGAAGGAGCAAATTTGACCGGGGCATTTTTGAACAGTGCTGTAATGAACCGCACAATTTTTGTGCGCGCTGTCCTGAACAAAGCTAATTTATCCAGCGGAAATTTGAATGCAGCTAATTTTAGCAGTGCTATTTTAATTGGGGCTTCTTTGCAGCAAGCAATGTTAAAAAATGCAAGTTTTACCGGTGCAGATATAGGAAGCGCGAATTTGTCAGGTGCTGATTTGTCAGGTGCGCGTTTGGGCAAAGTGAAGGCTCAAGGCACTCAGTTGTCCTTGACAAATTTGTCTAAATCGGAATGGCAAGGTGCGGATTTGTCCGGTGCGGATTTGAGCGGCGCTAACTTACAAAATGCCGATTTGAGTTCTACTAAACTCGCCAACGCGAATTTAAAAGATGCTCGCTTGCAAGATGCTAATTTGCGGAATGCGGACGTGAGTTCGGTTGATTTTAGGGGCGCGAATTTAGCGGGAGCGAATTTTCAAGGGGCTGTGTTTGTGGGGAAGGCGGCTTCGGATCAATTTATTCAAAGTCCGGCCGGTAGTAAATCGGGTAGATTCCAAGGAGTTGATTTTGCGGAGGCTAAGAATTTAGATAAAAGTCAAATTGCTTACATTTGTTTGCAGGGGGGGATTCATCCGAAGTGCCCGCAGAATAATTAACGGTTGGTTGTTAGCGAGTAGGGCAATACAGTCGATCGAAGAACAGGTCGTTATATCAAATCCGGTAGCATCGGAATTAATATTACCGAAATCAGGACACGGCAGTGCCGTGTCCCTACAATTGATCGTGGTAGGGACACGGCACTGCCGTGTCCTCTATATCATTCCGGTGCAACCGGAAACGATATTATAGGTTTGTAGTGAGGAATGCAAGTCCTCATAAAATGCAGAGGACTTGCATTCCTCACTACAAACCTAGCGGAAATAATATTAATACCAATTTCACTCATTTCTTGCTAAAAACTTTTGTGTTGAGTTTCGTTCCCCGGGCGGGCCTACTGCTGCATTGTTTATTGAAATTGCTATTACGCAATAGCATCCGAACTGACAAGATTCTCGAATTGCGCCAATAGCACTCCATCAGCATTGTTTGCAAATCCAAAAATTATAGGTAACTGACCTGTTTGGGCGAGAACTTGTCTCACTTCTCGGTTAGATACATCGGCTAGATTTTTGTTATTTAGAATGGCATTAATGGCAGCGATACCGACACCTTGACCAACTGCGGCGTTGAATTCAACAATTCTGCCGACAGAAGAGGCAAACCCTTCAAATCCCGAACACGGACTGACCACTGCCAGGTTAGGGACGTTTTTAATTAATGCGTGGCGGATGCCAATATTGAAGGTAGGCTGTTTAAAACTCAGACTTTTAAACCACCCTAGACTGTTTGCTTTCTCG
The DNA here is from genome assembly GCF_036700565.1 of Microcoleus pseudofavosus SVA1_A4. Lineage (NCBI taxonomy): Bacteria > Bacillati > Cyanobacteriota > Cyanophyceae > Oscillatoriales > Microcoleaceae > Microcoleus > Microcoleus pseudofavosus. Next base: position 1,394 of record NZ_JAUBPE010000008.1, on the reverse strand, counting down.
CCAATACCCGGAATGCCTCCGCGTACATCAAAATGATAGCTAAATGTTGCCAGTGCCTCATTAGCCGGTACGCCACCAAGCAGCATTTGTGCGCCGGTTAGAGGTTCTACAACTCCCGTCACATTGCCGGCGTGTCTGATATAAACCTCTGAGGCAGAAGTAACCGAAGTAGCCCCCAAACTCCTCAGCCAAGCTGCAAGAAATAACATCTCTTTTTGCATATTAGCCGTGGGTTTGCTCCCGCTTCTCGCTAAGGCTTCTGCTTCGCTGGCTGTGACTGCAAATAAAAGCGCATTCCACGAAAGTCTTTCATTTGGAAGTATGGCTATATTTCCCTCATCTAAAATTACGCCTGTTTCAGGAAAAGATAGCTTTCTTCCTCTAAAAGAGTGGTAAGCTACAGACAGAGCCGGCGATCGAACATCGATGTAATCGCGGCCCGCCCACAGAGTTCTGAGATTGCCTCTGGTGTCGAGCATTTCCAGCCGGAGTTCTTCTGCTAGTTTGGCATCCTTGCCTGCAGCGTACAGCAAAAATTTTTGACTCTCTGAATCGGCGAGGTTTGTGAAGCGTTTTAGATAAATGTAATCGAGTTCTTTCAATCTTCTGGCACTGAGTCCTTGGGTTTCAAAAACGAGGGTGACTGGAAGTTCTGAGTTAGGCAGACCAAATGTTTCAAATCCCTGCTGCTTTCTCACGCCGGCAGCTTGAGCTAATTCGGCATTGACAGTGGCATCAATAAATTGCTTGCCGGCATAAACTGCGCCTTGAGAGGTGGTTATACTGGCAATTTTTTTGCCTTCTTTACTGATTGATTGAATTTCTACTTTGCTGAGGAGATCGACTCCAGCTTGTAAAAGCATTTCTTTCAGCGCTGCACTGGCTTTGCGGGGGTCAAGTGCAATTGCGGTGACACCGGATTTTTGCAGGAACTCTTTATAGATTGCCGCCGGTGAACCAAAGGTATCTAAATTTAAAGATTTTTGAAGTTCTTGACTAATCTGACTTCTATCTAAATAAGCAAGGCCGCCTCTTACCAAATGCCCGCCAATTCCTTCTTGCAAGTTTCCTTTACACATCAGCAGAACTCGCGGATAACGCTTTGTCCGGCGACGATATTCTCTGGCCGCCGAGATAACAGCTAGAACTCCTGGAACTTCATCACCAAAGCCGATGACATCGTAAGAACGCAGATCCGTGACCATTATTTAATAACCTCTCCCGATCGTTATTTTATCGAGCTGCATTTCAATGTTTGCCGTCAAACTCTCTGTTTGTTCCAAATCTAGCTCGATCTTTCCTGATTTTTGCGATAAATAAGCTGAGACGCAGCTAGATTGTATAATATAAAAAAATAAGCAATCATTAGTTATAGTGTATGCCAGCCAAAAACC
>NZ_JAUBPE010000113.1:0-15105 GCF_036700565.1 Microcoleus pseudofavosus SVA1_A4 | reverse complement strand
TAACTTAAGAGTTGGGATTCAATCAACTCTCAGCAAAACTTTCCATTATATCATAAAACTATTTTGCAAGAGGTCTAATATTTTACTTAAGCCTAAATTTTTCTTAATACCCGGAGACTAAGAGTAAAAATTAAGTAATAACTGGGTAGTGCAAGTTTCCTGAAACACAAGTGCCGGCAGCGAGTAGAAATACTTGCGCCGCACCAGTAGTCAAGTTGGTTCTGCACAAAGGAACTAACAGCACCAGCAACAGTGTCTAAATAAGAATCTGCAGTTGAGTGTTCAGGAGCGATCGCGCATTGTGTAAAGTGAGGCAGAGGGCGTATGATGAAAAGAATCTCCAAAAATAACTCTCAAAACAATCAAAACCGAGACCAAAAGCAGCCCAATCCTTTAATATTGGCTTTGGTGCTAACAGGAATTCTTGCCTGGGAAATGTATCCGGCGCTAAGACACACCGCAGCAGCTAACGCGGGCGCTCTCAAACATTCCCTTGCCCAGTTGGAAAGCCAACCGCAGCAAATCGCGCAGCAATTTTCCGCTGCCGCGATGCCCCAAAAAATCAGCTATTCGGTATTTGCACTCAATAGTCTAATTTCCGAACCGGGCAATTTGGCCGAGACGACGCGCCAAAATCCATCGAACAAATTGCCCGCAACCGTAGCAGCAGCAGTTCGCCGAGAGTTGTCCGACTCCACTGGCATTGCTGCTGACAAGTTGAAAGTAACTGAATCGAGCGGACAAAGTTGGCCGAATACTTGTTTAGGACTCGCGAAAGCGGATGAAATTTGCGGTCAAATGATTGTCGAAGGTTGGCGGGTTGTGGTTTCTGATGGTAGGCAAACTTGGGTTTACCGCACTAATGCTAGGGGAAATGTGTTGCGTTTGGAAAAAAAGTTAGTTAAGTAAATGTACCCATGTGAAATGAACAATAAGTGGTTCTACCGAACCTAGTATGTAAGAAATCGCGGAAACGCTTATGTAGAGATAGTTTGCCTAAAAATTAATAAAAAGAAAACTATCATAAACTCAAACCCTTGCCCAATCACGCGATTGGCTGTTTCTAGCACACATCAAGCATAGCAAGTTCGGTAGAGCCCAATAAGTTTACTTTTGGAACAGGCAAGATGCCTGTTCCACAAAGAGTGAGTTTGTTTGTGGGAAGTTTCTTGTGGGCTTATTGGAACAGGCATCCTGCCTGTTCCAATAAGAGTGAATTTTCTTGTGGGAAGTGTTTTGTGGGGTGGGTACGTCTACCCCTGATATCAATTTGGGAGTTGGTTTCTTTGGATGATGCCGCCGCCCAAGAGCACGTCTCCGTCATACCAAACAGCCGCTTGTCCGGGGGTAACGCTCAACTGCGGTTCGTCAAAAATCAATTTAACTTTTGTACCGCCGGCTTTTTCCTCTGCTTGGGAGGATTCCACAGGAATAATTGTAGCCGGGACGGGGTGCGATCGATAGCGAATCTGTACCTGAGCCCGAATCGGAGCCGTCGGCGCAGCTACAGAAACCCAATTTACTTTCTGGACTGTACATTCAGATTCTACCGCCAACTGCCGATCGCCCACAATTACCCGATTGCCAGCAGCATCGAGTTCAATCACGTACAGCGGTTCCGGTGCAGCAATCCCTAGTCCCTTCCGCTGGCCGATGGTGTAGTGGTGCACGCCGTCGTGCTGTCCGAGCACCCGCCCTGACTTGTCCACAATGTCACCCTTTTGCGGCGCAATGTACTTGTCCAGAAAAGCCCGCATCGAACCGTTACTTTCCACCAAGCACAAATCCTGACTTTCCGGCTTGTCAGCAGTTGTCAAGCCAAATTCCGCCGCAATTCTGCGAGTTTCAGTCTTGGTAATTTCCCCTAAAGGAAACTCCGTACCCGCCAGCAAATCCTGTGTTAGATCGTACAAGAAATAAGACTGATCTTTCGCAGGGTCGATCGCCCGCAGCAACTGATAGCGACCCGTATCAGCATCGTAACTAATCCGAGCGTAGTGCCCTGTAGCGATTTTTTCAATTCCGAGTTCTTCGCGAGCATACTTGAGCATCGGGCCGAACTTCACAGTTTTATTGCACTGCGAACAAGGCAGAGGCGTAATTCCTGCACTGTAACCTTCCACCAAATAATCGACAATACTTGCCTGAAAGACCTCGCGGCTGTCAACAATGTGGTGGGGAACGCCCAAATCTTCGCAAATTTTAGCTGCATCGACCATTCCCTCAGAGCAGCACTGACCTTTGCCCTTCATCAACCACAGCGTTAAACCCACCACTTCATATCCCTGATGGTGTAAAATTGCGGCTGCTGCGGAACTATCGACCCCGCCGGAGAGGCCTACAACTATCTTGTTCATGATTCTGAGAGAAATTGCTATTTTACTGTGAGTTAGTTCGATCGAGCTAATTTATTATACCACAAGAATACTACAACTTGCGACTGCTGCTGTTAGCTGAAATTTTAGCACTAAAATTAATATGACTATTCAAAAATTTGTTGTCACCGCCGACCAAATGCGGCAAATAGAAACGAGAATTTTTGCTGCTGGAATGCCAGTCGCAGCTTTAATGGAAAAAGTCGCGGGACTGATTGCTAGACGCATTCAGGAGCTTTTGAAGGGGGAAGGAAATTCGGCAACTAGCAGTGTACGGAATTTAACGGATAGAAGGAAAAGGGAAGAAGAGAAAAATCTTGTTAATTCTCAATTGCCAGCGATCGGCGTATTGGTTGGGCCGGGACACAATGGCGGCGATGCTTTAGTTGTTGCCCGCGAATTGCACTTTCAAGGGTTCCAAGTAGTTATTTACTGCCCGTTTTCTAAACTAAAAGAACTCACAAAAAATCACGCTGATTATGCGCGTTCTTTAAATATTCCATTTGTTGACAAAATTGAACCGCTGAAAAACTGCGATTTGCTCGTAGATGGTTTATTTGGATTTGGATTAGAACGAGAAATTAATAACGCTACGGCCGCAGCTATTGACGAGATAAATAATTTAAACATCCCCGTTTTTAGTATAGACATTCCATCGGGAATTCATACAGATACCGGAGAAGTTTTGGGGACGGCAATTCGGGCAAAACATACATTATGTTTGGGCTTGTGGAAAATGGCATTTCTGCAAGACAGAGCATTAGAATATATCGGCAGTTCCGAATTAATAGATTTTGATATTCCCGCAGCAGATATTGCAGCAATATTGGGCGAAACGCCAGCAATACAACGCATTACAAAAGCATCGGCAACTGAGAATTTGCCGTTACCCCGATCGCCAATTTCGCACAAATACACCAACGGTCACTTACTAATTATTGCAGGTTCCCGGCGCTACAGCGGAGCCGCAATTTTGTCTGCATTGGGAGCAAGAGCCAGCGGTGTCGGAATGCTGTCAATTGCCGTTCCTGAGTCGATTAAACCGATGTTGAGCAGTCAGTTGCCAGAGGCGTTAGTTATAGGATGTCCCGAAACCCAAAGCGGTGCAATTAGCCAGTTGCCAGTAGCCATTGATTTGAGCATCTACGACGCGATCGCGGCAGGGCCAGGTCTGACATTGGAAGCCGCAATAGCTGTAGAATCTTTACTGGAGAGCGATCGACCTCTGGTGTTAGATGCCGACGGTTTAAATATCCTCGCTCAACTCGGTACAGTCCCGATTTTGTCCGAACGCTCAGCACTAACAATTATCACGCCTCACCCGGGCGAATTCAAGCGTTTGTTTGCCGAATTGGCAGATGAAACGGGCGATCGAATTGCCGCAACTCAAGCCGCAGCCCAGCTTTGCGGTGCAACGGTATTGCTCAAAGGAGCGAGAGTTTGCATAAGTTGGAAGGATGAAGGCGATTCCCTACGGGATAGCTGCGCTTCACGTACCATCACCTACCTCAATCCCGAAAGCACCCCAGCCCTCGCCAGAGGCGGCAGCGGCGACGTTCTCACAGGCTTGTTAGGGGGACTGTTAGCAACTGCGATCGCCCGCAAATCCCCAGCCGAATCAGTTGCTGCAACAGCAGTTTGGTGGCACGCTCGAGCCGGAATCATGGCTGCCAAAGAACGGACAGAATTAGGAGTAGATGCCTTTACTTTGACGCAGTATTTAATTCCAGCTTTGCGAGAATTTGCTTAGTAAACAATCAACAGGAGTTGGTAGGTGCGCACCGCGCACCTTTGTATTTTGTGTACCCACCGCGCACCCTACCCGTTGCTTTGTAGTGACGACGGAAGTCCTCATAAAAATCTTACGACAAACCAACGGGTAACTCAAACGAGTGACGCTCAAATGAGTGACACTCTAAAAAGTGACTGTGCACTCACAAATCCCACCAGTTATACCTGAAATATCAAAGACCAAAACTTAAATGTCGATAGGAACCACATTATGTACACCGAAGAAAGAAGCCTGAACAATGAAACTATGGCTCTCGTCGCCGATACTACTTCTCAATCAACTCTTGCATTTGCTGAAACCACAGGAGTGAACAAACCCACTTTACAAATCGGTTCAACAGGTCAAGCTGTCACGGAACTACAACAGCTTCTATATCATTGGGGATATTATTTCGGCCCGATGGACGGTATCTTCGGCGTCCAAGTTCAAAACGCCGTCAAAGGCTATCAACACCGCGTATTTTTAAAAGAAGATGGGATTGTGGCTTCTATAACTTGGGAAGCACTATACTCTGGTGCACCTGTGAATATGCCGATCGTCATGAAAGGCAGTTCTGGCAATGCTGTTAAAATTGTTCAGAATGTCTTGAAAATCAATGGATACTATTTTGGTTCGATTGACGGATTCTTCGGGACGATGACAGATGTAGCAGTGCGACAATTGCAAATTAGCAAGGCTTTACCGCAAGATGGAATTGTCGGCTATAGAACTTGGCACGCCCTCAGCAAGTTACCGCACTAATGACGGGTTGAATTCACTTTCAGTCATTGCCCAAAATCGGCAGCTCAATTAGGGATTTAGGCTTTGCCTAAGTCCCTAATTATCGTTAAGGGGAAGGCTGCGCGCGTCCAGGGCGATCGCAAATTCTGTTACCGTTCCCAGCGATGAAAAACATTATCAATTTTCCGTGTTTTTTTGTTACTATATAGTGGGGAATTGGTAGTCCCCATCCGGTTCCTTTACCTTCAGTTTTAGTTGTAAATAGTTGCACTCAGAAAATTATTATTGCGATACTTACGTGACCAGACTTACGCATGGGGGGCTTATTCCCGGTTTCTACGAAAAATTCGAGGTTTATTAACGAGAAATTTAGGAAAAATCTCGGAAGAAACCGGGTTTTTAAGCCAAAAAGGGCGCGCAAGTCCCGAACTAGCCTTTGATGAACTTTTCTAATTTGTGAGCCATCTTCTCGACAATTCCCTCCGAAGTATCTCCCGCCGATGCTTCTGCTTCAATACGCTTGACCGCATCCTCTGGAAGATTCAGCAACTGCACTAATTTTTGATAAGCTGCGGCTTCTTCAGCGTTAATTTTTGGTTCGTCGGGAGTGCGAGAACTAGATGAAATCACTTCATAGCCGAGTTGCAGGACTAATTCCTTTTCATCTTGAGTTTCTAGTTGGCAGATCAACTCGTCAAGGGGGATATTTTGCATGATGTAATCCCGCAGTTCTTGTTGCATTTGTTGTCCGTCGGTATCTGGGGCAAACAAACGGCAAAAGCGATCGAGCATTAAATTAACTTCTTCTGTCGCGAGTTCGCCGTCAGCCCAGGCCATAGAAGCCACAATTCTCAGCAGATTCATCTGGCGGGGCGTAATTGATGGAGGAGGTGGGGTTTGCATAATCAAAATTGGTAATTGGTAATATCAATTCCGGTGCAACCGGAATTATTGTTGACTGTTGACTGTTGACTGTTGACTGTTGACTGTTAACTGTCAGTCGAAAAACTGAATGATATTTGGGTATTGACTGGTGATTCAATTTTACCAGCAGGATGCTAGCGGAATTGGGAATTGGGAATTGAGCCTGATTCCTTCTTGTGTTTTATTTCCCCTTCCCATTCATTTATGTCACAATTTCGATAAAGGAACTCCCAGCCATCCAGTAAAGTTTTGTTTCTGAATAGCAGTGGGCTGTTCCACGGGCACGATCGAGTAACGGCCAGGTCGCGGCGGGGCGAGAGTAACGCGACAAGTCCGCAGTTCGTCTTGGTGAAAAACTGTTACTTCTATTGTGTCTCCGGGCTGATAATCCTTAAGCCTCTCGCCCGCTTGTTCTGCATTTACTACCCGAAAACCGGAGATCGCCAGCAACTCGTCCCCAGCATCAATTCCGGCCAGTTGTGCCGGAGATCCTACTTCGACAAATTTAACCATTTCCCGCCCGTTTTCCGTTCCCAACGTCCAACCGATGCGAGGTATTTCGCTAGTTTCACTTGCGATGAGTTCCAGCCCGAAAGGTTCCAGATACTTGTTGTAAGGCAACTCTTCTGTGCCGTCAATATAGCGCGCGAAAAAGTCGCTCAAATCGATGCCGGCGACAGACTCGATCGCACTTTGCAACTCTTCGGGAGTAAAGCCTATTTCTGCTTGCCCCGAAGGAGAATTTAACTGTCCGTTTGATGTCAGATGCGCCGGCTTTGCCCCTGTTCCCGACTTGAGTTCAAAATCGTCGTTTTCAGTGGAATTAGCCTTGCCAAACTGCTGCCACATCAAACGCAGCACATCGTCGAGCGATCGCTCGTTGCGATGTCTGGCTCGAATCAACAAATCGAGCAAAAACGAAACAACTTCCCCTTTCAAATAATAGGAAATCTGCGAATTGTCGCTGTTAGCATCCCGGCGATAAAGTTTAATCCAAGCATCCCAGCTCGACTCGCTCACAGGCTGCACGCTCCGCCCCGGAGTCGTCTGCAAGCGAGTAATTTCCTTAGACATACCTTGGAAAAAACCTTTGACGCTGTAGAGACCAGAGCGAAAAGGAATCACCAAATCGTAATAACTTGTCGTACCTTCAGAGAACCATAAAGAAGGAGTGTAATTCTCTTTTTCGTAGTCAAATACTTCCAGAGCTTTCGGGCGAATCCGCTTGACATTCCAGAGGTGAAAAAACTCGTGAGCCACCAACTGAATAAAGCGTTCGTACTTATCCTTAGCCCGAAAGCCAAAACGCGGATAGTTGAGAGTGCAGCTCTCTTTGTGTTCCAAACCGCCAAAACCAGAGCCGGACAAATGCAGGAAAAACACATAGCGTTCGTAAGGCAAACCGCCGAACATTTTTGCCTCGACTTCGATAACTTTTTGGATGTCTCGAATCGCCCGATCTGCTTCTAAATTGCCTTTTCCCCAAACAACTAGCTGGTGGGGTTTTCCCATCACTTCAAACTCGTACACTTCGTGACAGCCAATTTCAAAAGGACTGTCTGCGAGAGTGTCAAAATCCGCAGCAGCGAAAGTAAGATTTTGGCCATAAACAGGCGGCAAAGTAGTAACGGTGCGCCATTGGGGCTGCGGCGGCACAACTGTCACGGTGTAGCAGTTGCGCTCAAAACCGGGCAAGAAAAAGCACAAAGCCGCCGGATTGAAATAACCGTGAGTCGAGTCTAAATGATTGGTTCGCACTGTCAGTTCGTTGGCAAAAATGCGGTAGAAAACCGTGATATCTGACACCGAATTAGTTTCGATTTGCCAGTGATTTTTGCTTTTTTTGCGCCAAGGTAAAGCTCGATCGCCCGCATGGGAGCTAAAATCTTGCAGGTGGCGGGCGTACTCTCGAACCAAATAAGAACCGGGAGTCCAGACAGGCATTTTTAAATCCAGAACCGGCTGCGACCAACCTTGCACGCGCAAAGTCACTTCAAACAGGTGGGATTCAGGATTGGGCATCGCCACCGAATATTGAATTGTCGGTGCTGTTAGTTGCCCCTGACGGTGGCCGGCAGCGGACGAGGTATCCAAAGAAGTAACATCAGTCATTGACTTGCCAAATTAATCAAGTGCTTGAGGTTGATCAAATGGATAGTTTGGCGGTCTGGATCGATTTTGATCCAACCTTTACTATCGAGTTTTTCCATAATTTTGCTGGTTTCATCTAGGGTGATATCTGTGACATCAGCTAAGTCTTCATAAGGAATATTGAAGATATCTTTACCCTCAGCAATTTTCTGACCGTAGTTTTCTGCCAGCTCGACTAAAGTATTTGCTAGTTTAACCGCTGGCTGGCGGTTGCGGAGTTGATACCGGAGATTGGTTTGGCGCAGCCGCCGCACCATCAGTTGCAGCATCCGGTGGTGCAATTGCGGGTCTTTAAACAGGGTTTGAATAAATCGCTGAGCTGTGACGCTCAGCAGCCGCACGGGCGATAGAGCAAGTACGTCATTCGATCGGGGAGATTCGTCAAGAATGGCCATTTCGCCGAAGAAGGCACCCCGTCCTAAAATAGCCATTGATACAGCTCGATCGTTTGACAAGCGGCGGACTTTGACCCAGCCAGACACGACAAAGTAAATCGCGTTGCCCCAAGAATCCTCCATCACCACAGCTCGGCCCGGGGGATACTCGTGCTTGACGGCATTTGATAGCAGCCCTCCCAATGTTTCTGGGTTAGCACCCTTAAATAGAGGGAATAGCTCACTGAAAGCTTCTGTCTTCATGCAAACTCGCGGAGGTGGGAAATATGATTAGGCGACACCCAACAGCTAGGGAACGATCGATGTTTGGGAACACAAACAATCCGTTGCTCCTTTAATTGATGATAAGGGTGCAGAGGCCCGCTTCACGTAAAATCGGCAGATTCTTTAATCTTAAACGGGTTTACAAGCGTGCCACTGCCTGTTGAACTTTGCCCAACAGAGGTTCTATGTAGTCCGGCCAGCCGATCGCGATTGACTGCGTGTGGGCGAGTGTCTCCGGTTCGATCGCATCTTTACTCCACCTCAGCGGTTGACCTTGCAAGTCGCAACAAACCAATCCGGCTGCTTTTGCTAGTGCCAGAGGGCCGGCGGTATCCCACACTTTAACTCTGCCGTTGAGATACAGGTACAAGCCGGCTCTACCGAAGATAACTTCCATCACTTTTAAGCCAAAGCTGCCCAGCGAGTAAAATTCGGCTCCGGGGATGCTTTGGGCGATCGCCCGGGCGTAGTTTTTCTGGTCTTTGTCTCCGAGAACAATTTTACAATTTTCTGCTGTCGGGGCCGGGGGTTTGCACAGGGCGATCGGCTGCGGCGCTTGGGCTCCCACACTTTGGAACAATCCCCAATCTTTGCCGCCAAAATACATTTGGTCAAAAGCCGGGGCGTAGAGCCAGCCGGCCACCGGTTCCCCCTCAAGCAGCAGCCCCACCATCGAAGCGTAGTGCAGTTTTCCCCGAATAAATTCTTCTGTCCCGTCGAGGGGGTCGATGCACCAGAGGCGCTGGTAATTGGCGCGGTAAGCTGCTCTGGAGGCGCTGTTTTCCTCGGTGATCGTGCCGTCTTCAGGAAACAAAGCGCTAAATGCTGCCGATAGTTGTCGGTCTAGGTATTGATCGATACTCGTCACGTAGTCGTTGGGCCCTTTCTCGGAAACTTCAAAAGGTTGGGCTGCGAGTTTGTAAGCTTCTTGACCGCACTCGCGCAGGGTGTAGCGAATTTTTTGGTCTTGTTCTGGAGAAATATACATCAGGTTAAAAATAAATGCTTCAGCTAACTTCAGCATAAAAGCTTAAGTCCTTGGAATCGATCGGCGCGTGTCACTGTTTTTGATTCGTACAGCATTTGCGCGCGGGTGTCGATAAACCCGGTTTCCTAACCATCAGCACCGTTGCGATACAAGCCCCAGACAGGATTGATGGAACTCAAAAAAATTCACACATTAGGGAGAACCCCCAGATTTATCTGTAGAGTCAAATCTAAAATCTAAAATCTAAAATCGACCAGCGCCGTTGCGATACAAGCCCCAGACAGGATTGGTGGAACTCACAAAAATTTAGACATTAGGGAGAACCCCCAGATTTATCTGTAGAGTCAAATCTAAAATCTAAAATCTAAAATCTAAAATTGACTGACCGATCGCACTAGCACTTTCAACAGCAGAGGATAGAATCTTCTGAGGTTAGATAATTTGTGGCAGCACCAGAATAATCATAAGGAGAAGAGTTTGAAATACCATTTGGCATTAGGTCGCAAAATAGACCTAGATGGAATTGACCGGGATGCAAAACTCGGCAAATGCCCTCGCCACGTCCTGCGAACCCTCAGAGACCGCTTAAATGCCACTGTCCACGCCCCGGATGGCGAAGCAATATCGTCGAGTGACAAGCTGCGATCGAAAATTTCTTCTAAACCCGAACATTGGGCCGCCGCCCGCAAATTGTCCGAGCAAGTCAGCAGCGACGACGTGATATTTTGTAACGGCGATGACATTGGGATTCCAGTGGCGGCGGTGTGCGGTCAATCGCCCGATCGCCCGAAAATTGTTGTACATTTCCACAATATCGATCGGCCGCGCGGCCGCCTCGCCCTGAAACTATTTGGTTTGGCTGACAAAATTGATGTGTTCATGGCCTGCGCCACCCCTCAAGCTGACTTCCTCCGCAGTTATTTAGCTATACCTGAATCCCGCATTTTAGTGCTTCTAGAACAGACAGACACCCAGTTTTTCACACCGGGCCCCGTTTCTGCCGAGAAAAAGCGGCAAACGGTTGTTAGCGTCGGATTAGAAAAGCGCGACTACCGACTCCTAGCAGCAGCAACTGCTGACTTAGATGTTGACGTAAAAATTAGCGGTTTTTCTAAAGATGCCAAAGCTTTATCGCAAGCTTTCCCCGATACTATGCCAGAAAATATGTCGCGCAAATTCTACGAATGGCCCGATTTAGTGCAGCTTTACCGCGATGCAGACGTAATTGCAGTTTGTTTGGCGGACAATAAATATGCTGCTGGAGCTACGAGTTTGCTGGAAGCAATGGCCTGCAAGCGACCGGTCGTCATTACTCGGACTCAAGGTATGGTCGATTATTTAGCGGCCCCGGATATTGCCAAAGTGGTAGATGTGGGAGATGCAGCAGGTTTGCGCGAGGCGATCGTCCATTTGCTAAAAAATCCTCAAGAAGCTGAATCTCAAGCGCATCGGGGCTACAAAATCGTTGTGAACCAGCACAGCAGCGAACTTTATGTCGATGTTTTAGCCCAGAAGCTGCGATCGCTTTAAACTACATAATTAGCGGTAAAGTGCGCGCGCAGTACCCCAGAATCATTTGACACGCGAACCCTCCCTCCGTAAGGTGTGCACTGCGCACCCTACAATTGTTTAACACGCCAACCATCCGCAAACAATTATTTGACTGTCTCACACAAAACTCAAAACTCAAAACTATTAAGACTCCCGTCCACTCGCCCACTTATCCCGCCATTTCACAGTCCCTTCCGAAACTAAAACCCAGCGGCGACAAACCAGATTTTCTCGCAATGGCGACTGTCCTTCCCGCAGCAGCGCATACTTATAAGAAATCAACTTCCCCGCACTTTCATTAAAAGGAATTTCCCCAAACCAAGTATTAGTATTGATATACTCCAACGGGTAACCCTTACTAATATCCCAATTCCCCAATTCAGGACAATCTCCAATCACCACAATTCTTTCCCCAGGCTGAGTTTTAACGCTGTTAAGCTGCGCCCGCACAATAGTTGTCGCCTTAACTCGCTCTCCGACGCGGCTAAAAATCATTACTTCCCGCGCACCCAACTCTAAATTGTACAGCATCCTGTCTTTAACTTCAAACTTGCGGCGCGATAAAACCTCCGTATGCTCTCCATCAGGCAGTTCAGTATCAACCTCTTTAATTGTAACAGCATTGCCGCGATTCATCGCTACAAACACCACAGAATCGCGATAGCGGCGCACGTAACAATAAACATCAGCAGTTAGATATTTTTGCCAGTGACTACCCATCGAAATAGCTGGATTCAGCCGCCGCAATCCAGACAGCAACCGCACATCTCGGTAAATCGGCGAATCAGTATCCCACTTTTCCATCATCGGGCGGTTGTAAGGGTCATTTCCCCCTTCGGTATCATCGTGCAGATACTGTTCGGTGCCGTAATAAATACAGGGAATGCCGCGAGTCGTCATAATTAAAGATATCGCCAAATGCAGCATTTCTGGATCTGGATTCAACGACTGAAACCTCGGCATATCGTGGTTGTCAATAAAAGTAATCAACTCCGTCGCCCCGTAGTAGCGGTGATCCAAATTCAGGACATCTTGGACTAACTTAAATCCCGCTTCCGCACCCTGTCCCAATACTTCTCGAATTGCCACGCACAGACCAAAATCTAAAATAGTCATCCCCGACTCGTTGACAAATTCCACAGAACGATCGTTTCTAGGATCGCTGTAAATCCATTCGCCAAAAATGAAAACATCAGGTCTGTGTGTTAAAATGTCAGCATTAAATTCCTGCCAAAACCAAATAGGCATATGCTTGACTGTATCAACCCGCAAAGCATCAACACCTCTGTCCAGCCATTGTTTAATTGCTGATTTAATGTAATTGCGGTAGGCAATATTGTTTTCGTTGAAAGTTGCTAAACCGGACAGTTCACAGTTTTGGACTTGCCATTCATCTTCCCAGTTTCTGACTTCGCCGTAGTGGTGATACCAGTTATCTGCATCGTCGTTAAAGTCAGCTATTTTTACGCCGTCGTCGTAGAGTTCGCCTTTTTTTCCGCTAAAATCTGGGTTGCTGTGATTGCAGACAATATCGAGCACCAGTTTCATATTTCGCTGGTGCAACTCGTCTACTAATTTGTCAAATACGGTATCTTTGGTTTCTTGTGTTTGGTTGACAGAAGGATTATCGCCTTTGGCAATAAAACGGGGATTTAGTCGCTTGAAATCTTTAGTCCAGTAGCCGTGAATCGCAGCTTGTTCGACAAATAATGCTTCTACTTGCTCGAACAGCGGAGTCAGCCAAACTGCGGTAACACCCATATCTTTTAAGTAGTCGAGTTTGTCGATAACTCCCTGCAAGTCGCCGCCCCAATATTTGCCCCAATCTTTGCCTTCTGGATCGTAAAGTTCTGGGTTTGGGCCTTCGTTATTTGCGGGGTCGCCGTCGTAAAAGCGATCGACTACAAGGAAATAAATTGTTTCTTGTCGGAATTCAATGTCTCTGGTGTAGAGGAATTCTAAATCGAGTTCGCTTTCTACCTTAACTTCTTCTACCAAAGACTCAATTTTTTCTTTAGTTTCAGTAACTTCGTATTGAGAGGAAGTTTGATTGGGAGTGACTGGTGTCATGAGATGTATTTTTTGATATTGTAAGATTGGTCAGTTATTCGGAGTTAGAGTCGGAGATAGCTTTCCCCTCAGACTGACTTTTACAGCATCATACGGAATTTACTCCTTTAATGAAATCTTCCTTTAGACAGATGGCAGAGTAGTCTATAGGGTTGTCTGGAGGAGTTCAATCCGATCGAGTTTTATGAGGACTGAAGTCCTCAATACAAACAAATTTTATTATGGTCGATCGAGGAGACATAATACGATCCGTCCCATGCGATCGCACTTTTTCCTTCCTTTCTATTCCTCCCGCAAGTTTTGGATATCTTCAACACTCAAACCAGTAGTTTGACTGATAGTTGGATTGTCAAGTACATTCAGAAGTTGCCTAGCAATTTCCAGAGCTTTTTCTCTCATTCCTAGCGCGAGTCCTTCTTCTCTACCTTCTTCTCGCCCTTGTTCTCTGCCTTCTTCAATTCCTTTTCGCAAGATTCCCTGCTGATCCAGAATATACCTTTCGCGTGCTTCTAAATCTGCCAACTCTTCTGGATTCAAGTTAGTTTCATTAGCAATCGCAAAGGCTTGCTGTATTTCCGAGACTGTTTCCATTGTTTGCGGTATCACTTCCAAACTGGGAGCATTTTTCATAAAATAAACCCACTTGTCAGTCAAAGTTTCTAATTCATCCAATTGTTTGTTGAATTTGGGCAACTCGATAAAGATCAGTTCTATCTCTGGATCGACATAATCAAATAAACGCTTTTTCTCCTTGAACACAAAGTGAGAAATTACTTCTCGGTCATTGTCAAACATTTCAAAATCTGTAATTGTCAAAGCAATTACAGGTTTTAACTTAAAGTAACCTTCACCGCGAATCAGTTGAGTTGAGTAAGTTTTCGCAGCATTGTAAACCACCCGTTTCGCAAAAGATTCTACATTTAAAACTTGCATCTCGATAATTACATTTGCGCCTCCTGCAAGTCTGGCTTTGACATCCAGGTAAGAGTCTTTGAGATACGGGACTCTCGATGCTAAATACGGGTCGATAATTTCTAAGTCGGCTATGGTGGGATTGCCATCATAAATCATTGCATTGAGAAAGCTGATTAAGATTGGTTTGCTTTGATTGGAGCCGAATATTTTTTTGAAGGCAAACTCGATTTTGGGGTTAATGAATCTCATGGTGATTTTTCGTTTTCTGAGCTTTTTAACGATTCAATCTATCTGGCAATGAGGAGCAAAACATTCTTATTCTGTCAAATCGACTTGTCGAATCTCTTCTAGCGTCAGATCCAAGCATTGCGCGATTTGCTCGTCGCTCAAACCGACGGCTTGCAAGCGTTGGATAGCCTCCATTTTAGCCTGCTGCTTTCCCCGCAAAAACTCAGGCGACTCTTCCTGTGACGTGCAGACATTTAGAGCTCCGATTACATGACCGCGAGCAACATGATTGCCACTAATGACGTGGCCAGTAACGTTGCTAATCCTCGACTTGCGAAGGGAGCATCCCATGCCTAGGGTTAGCGCAATGGTTGAACTCATCGAAGATTTAGCGCTGCAATATCAACAGGATTGCTGAATTTGATCGAATCCGTTGGCATCGGAATTGATACCCACATCAAGGACACGGCAGTGCCGTTTCCCTACAATTAATCGCGGTAGGGGAAACGGCACTGGCGTGTCCTCTATATCATAAGGAGTGCAACCGGAATTGATATCAGTCCTGGACGTATTGTAACGGTGCAACAAGGCTTTGAGATTGCTTCGGCAATGACAGAATTGCGTTATCTGTGCGTCCTGGACTATGAATATCGCCCCGTAAGGATTCAGGTCTGAAGAATGGGAATGAGCTCAGGCATAGCCAAGTCACAAGAATGGGCAGAAATAGCCTCA
>NZ_JAUBPE010000112.1:0-15146 GCF_036700565.1 Microcoleus pseudofavosus SVA1_A4 | reverse complement strand
TCAACCTAGGGGTCAAGTTTCACTGGATTAGTTATTTACGGATTGATTACCGAGATTCACTAATCAACGAATCGCACCTCCACTCACCTCTAGGTCGCCAATTTCCCCCGCCGGAACTGGGAAACCCTTTTCATCAACCACTCGCACATCATAACCGGAAAGCGGACGACCAGAACTGCCGGGACGACATTCTCCCTCGGCATTAGATAGAAAGATATGCAGCAATTCTGTCGTACCGATACCCTCATAAATTTCAATTCCGTAAGTGTCTCGCCACTTATACCAGATGGTTTTGGGTAGTTGTTCGGCTGCTGATAAGCACAGGCGTAGGGAGGAAGTATTTAGAGGCGCAATTTCATGCACTGAGAGAATGCTGGCATATATGCTGGGTATGCCAAACAAAATTGTCGGTCGGTAGCGATCGATGTCCGCGATAATATCAAAAGCATTACTGGCATCTGATAATATTGTCGCTGCACCAACTGCCATCGGCATATATAAACTATTCCCTAAACCGTAGGCAAAAGGCATCTTAGCTACTGAATAGGTGATGTCATCTTGATGCAAACCGAGTTTGGCTTTACCGTACAGTTCTGCACACACTACCATGCTTTGGTGGTTGTGAATTACACCTTTGGGTTTACCCGTACTACCGGAAGTGTAAAGCCAAAAAGCAGGTTCGTCGCCAGATGTGTCGGCGTAAGGTAGCTGTTCGTCTGTCTGCTGAGTAAGCAGAGACAAAAATGGTTTTTCTCCGTCTGCAAGGAGAATATTTTGCAAGAACTTAGACTGGATGGGAGTCAGTTTTTCTTGCCACTCTTGGTTAGTCACTAAGACTTTGGCGCGTGAATCTTGCAGGATATAGTGGATGTCATCGATCGTACAAGCCGTATTGATCGGAACTGGTACTGCACCGAGGAAAATTGCTCCCCAGAAAGCAAATACTGACTCTGGAGTGTCTGACAAAAGAATGGCTATCCGGTTTTCTCGCGCCAATCCTAACTGGGACAATAATCTAGCTGTACGGCGGACAAAGCTGTTTAATTGGGCATAAGTATAAGTCCGATCCTGATGGTAAAACGCTACTTTTTCGCTACGTCCTTCTTGTGCCAAATTGCTTTCCAAGAAGTAAGCTGCAACGTTGAAGATGCTAGGTAATTTTTCAGAAATACTCATTTATGTTCCGCTGGCATCGCCGTTTCGATCTCATTACAGATTTGAGCTAATGTCATATCTTGGCGGGTTCCAAGTTTCAGGTTAACCCCCAATCTTCGTTTCAATTCCAGCGCAACTTGTACTGTTTCAACAGAGTCAAGTTGTAAATTCGCGCGGAGTAAAGTGTCTTGATGAAGGGACTCTTCGGGAATACCTAAATTAGTCAGTATTGCCTTCAGTGTATCCATCGCCTTTTGACTTCTCATGGAATAAACGATCCTTTTGACTTCTCATGCAATAGATGAGAGTGCTGTTTTGATTTAATTTTCATGGCTTTCACTTGAAAATGTCGATTTTTTCAGCGAACCGATCGTTAACCGCAAGAACAACCTGCATCAGCCACGCTGACTTCGTTTGCTTGATAGTTGAGAACTCATTTCAATAAGCTAGACGAATTGTATTACCTATTCTCGATTCTTGGCAAGCCCAAATCAGGAAAATTTTGTAAAGTTTTATTAAGAGCAACAAACGGTTACTTATTAGAACTCGACCTATTTAGATTTTTGTTCATACAGGGTAAGGGTTTGAGATTTTTTTTCGGATATATCTATTTAGGCTGACGGGGTGAGTGCGCCTCTCTCACCTCGATCGACCAAGCGTTGAGGCTCCTTAATCTTGAGAAGGATCGCAGCTTCTTGACAGAATTATTGATAATAATTATAGGTAGCAATCGCCAGAGATGCTTATTGTCCGTTATCCAAACCCGAAAAAGTCGCGTAGGCGCAGTCAGCCGCAGGCATCGCCCGCACATATCTTTTTTGAGATAGATTAACTCAAACCCTTGCTGCGTCAAGTCTTTCAACAGTATTAATTTATGAACGCTACCATAACTGCAAACTCCTGGATTACCTATCCGAAACCCAATCCTGAAGCCAAGTTACGACTATTCTGCTTCCACTATGCCGGGGGTGGGGCTTTGAGCTATCGTGCTTTTCCAGGGAACCTACCGTCAGATGTAGAGGTTTGTCCGATCGAACTTCCCGGACGTGGATTTCGACTGCTGGAAACTCCCTTTACCGAGATAGAGCCTGTAATTGAAACTCTTGCTCTTACGATCCTGAGCAGCCTTAACAAACCTTTTGCTTTCTTCGGTCACAGTATGGGCGCATTGGTGAGCTTTGAACTGGCGCGACTACTCCGCAAAGAGTACAACCAAAGTCCACTGCACCTATTTGTATCAGGACATCGCGCTCCTCAAATTGCCGATCGCGACCCGCCCATTCATGCTCTAGCAGAATCAGAATTTTTACGAGAATTGTGCCGTTATAACGGAACTCCCAAAGCCGTGCTAGAAAACGCCGAACTGATGGAACTGCTACTTCCTACTCTGCGAGCCGATTTTGCTGTGGTTGAAAATTACGCTTACTTGCAGGAACCGCCGTTAGATTGTCCGATCGTTGCTTTTGGTGGATTAGAGGATTGGAAAGTCGGTATTGAAGACCTAGAAGCATGGCGAAAGCAGACAAACTCTGCTTTTTCGCTGGAGATGTTTCCCGGAGATCATTTCTACCTGCACTCAGCCCAAACACTTCTGCTACAGCGCCTTTCACAATTACTTTCAGCAGTTGAACTCCCATGAACTGGTAGGCTCAGTCATATAGCCCTGTCAAGGTTTATGCTGAGTCTGCTTAGCAGCCATCAAACTGTTGAAATCTCGAAGGCTTGGATCGTTAAACCTTCTTCGTTTAAGTGAAGATATTGCCCCATTTTCAATTAGTACGATCGCCCGCATCCTGTGTCCTTAAGTCCGCATCGATCGGACGATCGTCTCAATCCCTATAGAACCCATTTGACATCTTTTCTTAAAAAAAAGGCGGCTAAACAAACCGTCTCGCATAACTCAATAGCCACAAGATGAGAAATCATGTGGCGATGGTGGCAAAAAAGCTGAAATCCATCTAGTATAAGGTTTACAGCAACAGCAATATATCTCAAATGGGTTCTATAGCGTTTCTCAAGCGTTGTGAGGTACGCGGGCTCCTTCTTATGCCCTATGCCCTATGCCCTATGCCCTATGCCCGAGAACACCTCAACCTAACTGAGAAAGGCTATATATAACCATAGTTGGATAGTTGCCTTTCATGAGTGTCAAGAATGGGTTGAGGAATTAATCACTTCTATTCGCAATAAGCGCAGATTGTATCAAAAGGGCTTGAGGGCTATAAAGCTCATACAGCAACCATTCTAGGGTGCTTGTCGCCCCCTGAAGCCAGAGGCTTTGGAAAGGCGAAGAATGAAAATTGGAATTGAGAATGAAACAACCCTGCGTCAGGTCAGGGGGGCGACCTCTTGGCTTAGGTATCCAACTATGCTCTTAGGGCAAGTTAAATGTGGAACAGCTTATTAAACCCACCAACTTATTTTGCTAAGATTTGAAGTTGGAGTCGATCCAATTCCATCCAAGTAAATAAAGCGACTATTAAGGAAACTAAAATGTCCACAGCAGTTAAGCTATAATAAATTCCATTTATTCCTATAAATAGGGGCAATATTAACACTACTGGAATAAACAAAAATACTTGTCTTGCCACAACTATAATCCCCGCAATTTTACCATTGCCGATGGATTGGAACAAAGTAATGCTACAGAATACAAAAGACAGTATGGGTAGCAATATAGTGACAATACGAAAGTTTAGCAAATCGTTAGCAGTGAAAGCAACCTTCGGTAGCAACCAACTCAGAAAAATTGCCGGATATAATTGTAAGGGCAACCAGATTATGCTTAACAGAATAGTGCCGCCAATGCCAAAAATAAAGTAGGCTTTCTTCATTCTGTTATGATTTCTCGATCCATAATTTATTCCAATTACTGGCTGTAGAGCTTGTACGAAGCCATAGACAGGAGTTACTGCTAAAGAATACAGGTTCAATGTTGCTCCAGCGAAGGCAATATCAGTATCGGTTCCATAGTAAGCGATCGATTTAAAAATTACAACCTGTTGAACTACGGTCATTACTTCCATGATTAGCACTGATATACCCACCGATAAGATTGGTGACAGTAAATCTACTGACAAAGTTAACTTTTTAAGTTGAGCAGGAGTAGAACTTTTACCGGAAAGAAAATAAGTAAAGTTTCCGGCCGCGTAAACAAAATTAGCAACAATCGTTGCCAAAGCGATCCCTTGGATACCCCAGTGAAAAACGCCAACAAAGAGGGGATTTAAAATGGTATTAGTCAGAACCGAAATAGCAGCAAAGATAGTCGCTAAACCGATTTTCCCTTCAGATTTGATTAACTGACTAGAACCTACCGCTAGGACAAAAAATACAGAACCCAACATATAGGTTTTAAAATACTCCGAACCTAATGAGGCAACTTCACCTTCCCCTCCCATAAATGAGATTAAGTGTTCGCCCAAACTGTAACCTAAGATAGTGATAAAAAAGGAAATAATCAGACTCAGAATTGTGAAAGTACCGAAGATATTAGACTGAGTTTTGATATCTCCTGCACCAATGGCGCGGCTGAGAACCGAAGCAGAACCTATCCCAACTAATAAGGCACATCCAACTACAATCGTCGTCAGAGGCAATGCGAGGGAGATAGCTGCCAAAGCGTTTTCACCAATTAGTCGTCCGGCGAATAAAGCATCAAAAAAAGGGTTTAAGCCAATCAGCAACATTCCCAAAATACCGGGAATAGAGAATTTCAACATCAGTTGAATTAGATTGCCTTGAAGGATTTCATCTGTAATTTTTGTTTCCTGTTCTGAAGTCATTATTTGGTATATCTCAATAATATTGATTAACAGATATTAGCTAGTTTGGGATGCGAATATCAAGCGAAAACATTCGCATCCAAAGCGCAAAAAAGCTCGGCAAAGAAATTAATGATCGAAATGAAGTTTTTCAAACTTCAAATGTCGCTGTACAAGCGAATAAAAGATGTTATAAAAAAGTCGAGTTGGAAACAACTTATTACACATCAAAAAAAATCGATCTTCGCCAACAATATAATGTCTTTTTGGCTTGCGATCATCCAAAGACTTTAAAATCGTATTTGCGACTTTTTCGGGTGGCATTCCTTCCTGATTTTCCTTTACCACTTCCATCATATAAGCTTTGTGATGGTTGCCATACATTGCTTTTGCTTCGGGTGACATATTGGCGATCGTTTTTAAATAGCCAGCCTCCACTTTCTCGGAAACTTCTGTATTAATTGGACCTGGTAGGATCGAGATGACTTCAATTCCCCAAGGAGTTAATTCCATTCTCAAAGAATCTGTAAGTGCCTCCAATGCAAATTTAGAAGCAGACAAGGCGGCGAAATATGGCAGAGCAACTTTACTAGCAACTGAACCAATATTAACGATCCGACCTTTGGCTTTTCGGATCGCGGGGAGAAATGCTTGAATGACAGCAATTTGACCGATAACATCGACTTCAAATTGCAACCTCAAGTCATCAATTGGAATACATTCTAATGGCCCGTCTACGGCAACACCCGCGTTGTTCACTAATCCTACTACTCCTTTTTCGCCAACTATTTGCGAAACAAGTTCTGCGGCAGATTTAATTTGTTCCGCTTTTGTGATGTCGAGGATAATAGGTGTTAAATTGCCAGAGCTAGCGTGCTTTAATGATTCAGCATCTTTTTCTTTACGAACTCCAGCAAAGACATAGTACCCTTGTTTTTCCAACAGCAGTGCGGTTGCTCGACCGACACCTGAAGATGTTCCTGTAATGACTACAGCACCTTTTTTACTTTCAACCATTTTCGTTATCTCCATTAAAAAGAACTAATTCAGAACAATCCTAAGCACACAAAAACTCACTTCCGAAGCTAAACCGCTCCAGCAACAAACTGATGCGATCGCTCTTGGCGCTGACGTTTACCCACGATGACCATCTTCAAGCCTTTAGCAGGAGGGAAATTGATGCCTAAAGGCTTTGGTTGTTCTGGTCTTTTATCTGCCAAAGCTAATTGATACCGGGAAAGAATAGTCGCTAATACTAGCTTCATTTCAAACAGACCAAGAGCTTCAGCAGGACAACGACGAGCACCGCCGCCAAAGGGCAGAAATTCATAACTAGAAAATTGTCGATCTAGAAAGCGTTCTGGCTTAAATTCCTTTGGCTGTGGATATAAATCCTCGCGTTGGTGAGTTTGATAAATACAGCCTCTGAGTATTGTCCCTGCACTCAACTCGTAACCCATCAGTTTGACTGGCGATTCTACTCTTCTTGGTAATGTTATCACTTGAGATGGATTAATTCGCAAGACTTCATTACAGACAGCATTCAGATAAGGCAGTGCGACAATACGGGCGGGATCTGGAAAATCACCCAGACTATCGAGTTCTTGGATCAGGCGATCGCGAACGGCAAGATTTGTGTGAATCCAGTATAATGCCCAAGCGATCGCGCTAGCTTCAGTATTGCGACCTGCAAATAGGAATGAGGGTAAAAGATCGCGCACATCCTCATTGGTTAGAGGGTTCCCACTTTCATCAAGAGCTAATACTAAATCGGAAAGGATATCAGCGCGGGAGGAGTCGGCTTGTTGGCGGCGATCGTTAATTTCGCTGTATAGCAGTTGGTCAAATTGCTGTCGCAGGTAAAGAAAGTATCCCCACGGACTCCGCCGACCAAAATCCCTTTGCAGAGCGGGGAAAGAGAAGATAAGGCTCATGATGGGAGAAAATGGAAAACTCAACAGAGAGGGAATTAGCTGTCTGAGTTGTTTGTAACGCTCTCCCTCATTTAAACCAAAAACTACCTCCAATATTACTTGCAAAGCAATAACTTGCATGATGGGAAATGCCAGAAATGGTTTGCCGATCGCTTGTTGGCTAATTATTTCCTCTGTGAGGTGACATATTCGCTGTCCGTAGGATCGCATTCGTTCCCCGTGCAGGGGAGGCATTAACAGTTTGCGGCGATGCTTGTGGCGCAAGCCGTCGAGCAAAAGCAATCCATTAGTTCCTCCCAGCAAGGAGAGACCTTGGTTTAATTCTCCTGGGGCGGTAATTTCTTTTGTGTTGGTAAAAATCTCCTTTAAACCCTCTGGGTTGCTAACGAAAACTACCGGGGTAGAACCAAACATAATCGTGAAAATTTCACCATAGCGTTTGGTAACGGCATTCATATAGCCAATCGGGTCAGATCCAAATTGAATGTTCAGTAACCAGGTGGGGGTTTTCGGCCCTGGAGGTAGTTTCATCGTAATGGGTAATAGGTAATGGGTAATTGGTAATTGAAATCAGCTACTTACTAATTAGGGAAGTTAGATACTAGCTGCGGCGGTTGCTTTTGATGTTGGCGCTGACCTTTGACTACCAGTTTCACGCCACTGACAGGGTAACAAAGTAGTCCTTCAAACTTAGGTTTTTCCGGTTTGCTATCCGCTAGTTCTAATTGATAGCGTGAAAGTATAGTTGCTAATATTAGCTTCATTTCAAATAAAGCTAAAGTTGCACCGATACAAGTACGAGTGCCGCCGCCAAAAGGCAGAAATTCATAAGGAGAAAATTTTCTGGCTAAAAAGCGCTCTGGCTCAAATTTGTTAGGTTCTGGATATAAGTCCTCGCGCCGATGAGTCAGACAAATATTAACTCTAAGTAGCGTACCAGGACTCAATTGATAACCCATTAATTCGATCGGTGATTCTACCAATCTTGGAAATGTGAATAACTGAGTGGGATAAATTCGCAATGCTTCATTACAAACAGCGGTGAGATAGGGTAATCCCACAATACTCATCGGATCTGGCGAGTCGCCAAGGCCATCAAGTTCTGTCACCAATCGATCGCGTACTGTCGGTAAATTGTGAATCCAGTATAATGCCCAAGCGATCGCAGTGGCGGAAGCATCCTGAGCCGCGAATAAGGGCGAAATTACCAAATCTCGCAACTCTTCATCTGTCATCATCTCACCCGCTTCATCGCGAGCAAACATCAAATCGGATAGAATATCGCTGCGATCGGGATCTGCTTGCTGGCGGCGTTCTTTAACTTCTGCTTCGAGCAGTTGGTAAAGTTCTTGGCGGAGTTGAAGCAGTTTCCCCCAAGGACTCCAACGACCTAAATCTCGTTGAAGGAAGGGCAGAATGTTGGCAGCCTGAATTAAAGGAGTCCGCATCAAATTTATGATTGCCGGAAGCAGTTGCCTGAGTCTTTCGTAGCGTTCCCCCTCGCTTAAACCTAATACAATCTGAATGCTTATTTGTAAGGTAATGTCTTCTATCGATGGGTAAGCTACAAAAACTTTGCCGATGGAATGCTGACTGATAATTTTCTCTGTCAGATCGCAGATTCGCTGTCCGTAAGAGCGCAACCTCGCACCGTGAAAAGCTGGCATCATTAGCTGACGGCGATGTTTGTGGCGCAATCCGTCGAGTTGGAGGATTCCTTGGTTCCCCGTAATTAGGGCCATATCTCCGTTCAACTCTCCAGAAGCTGGAATCTGTTTTGTATTGGTAAAAATTTGCTCGATTCCTTGGGGATTGCTGACAAATAATACGGGAATAGACCCAAACGTGATGGTGAAAATGTCACCGTAGCGTTTGGCGAGATCGTCCATGTAGCCAATAGGATTGGTAGCGATTTTAAGATATTGCAACCAGATGGGAGCTTTGGGGCCTGAAGGTAGGTTCATTGGTATTTTTTATTAACTTAGTAAGTGGTGATTGGTTATTGGTCAGCTAATTAAGAGGTCGTGCGTCAACTAGGACAAGTTTTTTACCACGCTTGTTAAATCCCATATTTTTAAGAATGATAATTCATTTCATAACTCGAAACTTTATAACTGCTGTTGTTGGCAGGAGCGCAAGCGATCGCTCCATCTAGCCACCTAAAAACTGCAACTAACTATTGACTACAGACAAGTGTCGCGCGCGCACTTATCTTCCAACTTCGTGCTTGTTGCCGAGAATTCCAAAGTCTCCTGTATAATCCATCGGTATTTGTAATTAGCTCGTCATGCTTGCCCTGTGCTACTATCTTACCCTCGTCAATTACTAGAATTTGGTCAGCTTTTGTGATAGTAGAAATTTGGTGAGCAATAATAATTAGCGTCTTCGACTCAACCAGCAAGTCAATTGCTTTTTGAATCAAAATCTCATTTTCTGGGTCAACCGAAGCTGTTGCTTCATCTAGGAGGACGATCGGCGCGTCTTTTAAAATGGCACGTGCGATCGCAATTCGCTGTTTTTCACCTCCCGAAAGGGTCGCCCCGCCTTCTCCAATTACTGTTTCGTAACCCTTGGGCAGCTTCACAATAAACTCATGGCATTGAGCGGCTTTTGCTGACGCGATCGTTTCTTCAAAAGTAGCATCCGATTTGCCGAATTTGATGTTATTCAAGATGCTGTCATTAAATAGATACACATCCTGAAACACCATACTGATGTTGGATAATAACTCGTCGGTTTTCATGTCTTTAATATTTGCCCCACCGATGAAAATTTCCCCGCTATTAACATCCCAGAACCGGGCAACCAAATTCGTAATCGTCGTTTTGCCCGAACCTGAAGGCCCAACTAAGGCGGTAACACTTCGTTCGGGAACTTTAAAGCTGATATCCTCCAGCACGGGGGCATTTTCGTAGCTAAACGAGACATTCTTAAACTCGATATCAAATGACTTTAATTGCTGTTCGCGATCGGGTTCCGGTAGTGATGGAGTGTTCAAGACATTGAGGACTCGCGCCAAAGCGGCATCCATAATCCGCGTCTGAGCAGAAAATTGAAACAGTGAGAACAAAGGTTCATAAACCCGCAATCCCAAAATTAGGAATAACAAGAAGATCGGTACAGTTAGTTTACCGCCAAAGAGGAGGTATAGACCAACGAATAGGATAACAACAAACCCTAATTCTAAAACCAGGGAAAAGACGATTGATGGAGTCACTAACTGTGTCACCATATCAAGATTGGCTTTTTTATAACCATCCAAAGCTTTCTCTAATTTTTGAAATCGAGTTCCGGTTTGATTGAAAGATTTGATTGTAGCCATTCCTTGAATGTATTCAATCGTTCGGGAGTTGGCTTCTACTAAAGAGCTCTTTTGCAACTCTGTCAGGTTTTTTAGTAGTTTTTGACTGTTCGCATAGATAAGTATGGCAATCGGTACCCCCGACAGGGTTGCTAGCGTTAAGCGCCAATCAATGAATACTAGGAAGGCAGCGATAAAAATGGGTATGGCGATCGCGCCCACGGTTCTGGGATAAACCAAGGAAAGAATCGGCTCAATATGTTTTATGTCATCGCTAACCAGTCCATTTAAATCTCCTACTTGATTGGTTTTGAAAAACCCCATCGGTAATTTGCGGATATGGTTACCCAAGCGGAGACGCAAATCCCCAATCATCCTGCTGCTAGCGATCTGGGTGAGGCTATTTGCCCTATGCAGAAAAACACCTTGCAGCAGCATACAAAGGGCAATCCCTACAAAAAACTGGACTGCTTTTTGTATATCGATCGAGTTCTCAAACAGTTCCTTAATGATGAGATATAGAAAGAAATTAAGGGTAGCCGCAAACAGCGACGATATGACATAAAGTACCGTTCCTTGAATGAACTGCGGCTTGTGCTTGCCTGCTAACTGAAATAAGTCCTTAATCATTTTTATTCTTTAATTTTCCTAGTCCAGGAAATTACTTGCGTTTGCGACTGTTCTTAAGAGCGACGCTGTGTCCTATTCAGTTCCTTAACCATCAACAGCTACAAGCTGTTTGCCCTCAAAAGTCCAACCTTGTGCCGCTACATGGGTATCCCACATCTGGCGGTACAGGGGAGAAGTGTTCAGCAATTCTTCATGCTTACCCTTGCCTACAACTTGCCCCCGATCGATTACCAAGATTTGGTCAGCTTCGGTAATTGTTGAGAGTCGGTGAGCGACGATCAGTAGCGTTTTATCTTGAATTAGTGAGTTAATAGCTGACTGGATTTGGGCTTCATTCTCCGGATCGATAAAAGCAGTAGCCTCATCTAAAATTACAATCGGCGCATCTTTCAAAATTGCCCGTGCAATGGAAATTCGCTGCTGCTGACCACCACTTAATTTCGCTCCCTTTTCCCCAACTATCGTTTGATAACCATCCTGTTTTGCCTGAATGAATTCATGGCATTGCGCTGCCTTCGCGGCTGCAATTACCGCCTCTTGACTAGCAGGGGGATTCCCCATACGGATGTTTTCATAAATCGTATCATTAAATAGCACCACGTTCTGAAACACGATGGCAATTTTTGACATCAACTCGTCTATTTTGAGGTCTTTTATATTGACTCCACCGATGCTAACTTCTCCAGAATTGACATCCCAAAAGCGGCCAATTAAATGGGCGATGGTCGTCTTTCCCGAACCCGATGGTCCTACCAGTGCTGTGATGCTATTTTCTGGGATAACAAAACTAATACCTTGCAGAACTTCTGTGTCTTCATAGGAGAAATGAACATCTCGAAATTCAATGGTTAAATCTTTAGGAGTAATAGTTTCTGTTGTTTCGGGAAGTTCCGGTTCATTCAAGATGTTGTAAATTCGATTAACTGACTCTTGAGTTTGTATATAAAGACTTGTTGATTCGACCAGTTTGATCGAGGGTGCGGAAAGGCCCAGTCCTAACAGGAGGAACAGGATGAAGGTTGGTATTGAGAGGCTATTGTTACTTAAGAGCCAGACACCTACAGGAAGCATTGCTAGCAAATTGATAGTGACGCTCAGGGGAATCAAAACCCATGAAAGTAGTGATTTTTTTGACCAATCTTCATCAAATTTGTGGTAGTCCCAAACTGAATCTTTGTACTTAGTAAAGGATTCTGCTGTTTGGCTAAATGCTTTAATGACAGGTATTCCTTGGACATACTCGATAATCGCTGAGTTCATGCGATCCTGTACTGCGTAGTAGTCTTGCACCAGAGGCAATAAGCGTCTCAGCAACAAGTTGTGAGCCAGGAGGACTACTGGGATACCTGTTAATGCTGCCAAAGTCATCCGCCAATCAACAGTTAACAGATAGATAGTCGTGAAAAATAGGGTCGTCAATAGACCAATTCCTTCTGAAATGCCATGAGAAATCATGGATTCAATATACTCCACGTCTTCATTCATCACTTTTTTCAAAGCACCAGTCGCGTGTAAATTGAAGTATCCCAGAGGCAATTTGCTAAATTTTTCGGACAGTTTAATCCTGATGTTGTACAGGATGTTAAAAGCAGCGATATGGGAAAGAGTGCTAGAAATTCCGAACAGACTCCATCGCGCTATAATCGCCACAAAGCTGGCGATCGCTAGTTTCCAGATATACCCTTGGTCAACAGGTGGGTTGAACAGGCTGAGCGCGATCGAATAGACGAGAATAAAGGGAATTAATCCCAACGCTGTAGAAATTACTTGCAGAACGACGGCAAGAATTAATTTTCCTTTTTGGGGTGCTAGTAGCGGGAAGATACTTGGGGATGAACTTGTAGTCATATAGCTTGCTGTAGATATTTTATAACCTCAAAATCGCTCTTTATTTACTTGATTCCTGGAGTTAGCTGGGTGATTGTCGTATCATTAAAGGCTCTAGCAACGATCGCAATGCTAAGCAAAGCAATAGCAATAGAAATAATAAACACTCCCTTATAGCCGATCGCTTGAGCGATTACACCACCGATCGCGGCAGCAATAATGCCAGAAAAGAAGGTAGTTGAAGATTGCAGCGTGTATTCCGTGCCAGCGGTCTCTAATCGGCTTTTGTCCATCATAATG
Organism: Microcoleus pseudofavosus SVA1_A4; assembly: GCF_036700565.1. Classification (NCBI taxonomy): domain Bacteria; kingdom Bacillati; phylum Cyanobacteriota; class Cyanophyceae; order Oscillatoriales; family Microcoleaceae; genus Microcoleus; species Microcoleus pseudofavosus. Next base: position 2,235 of record NZ_JAUBPE010000112.1, on the reverse strand, counting down.
GTATACAAAACTGTCACAGCCATACTACTGGCAAAGTTAGTACCGATTGCCACCACATAAAGAATAGGTAGATTGGCGACACCGAATGCTGGTAATAAGTAAGTTAACATCATTAAAACTTGGAAAAAACCTAACAAAATTAGCGATCGCTTCCTTCCCCAAATCGCGATCGGGAAACCTCCGGCGATCGCGCCTAATATCCCGACACCGTAACTCACAATTCCCAACATTAAGCCAATGTCTCCCACAGATAGCCCTATATCTACCAACAGGGGACGAAACATCCGAGATGCCATGTAAGGGCCAGTTGTATAGAGTGCCAGAATCGCCAGCCAAGACCCGATCCCCGGTCGCCGAAAAAAGTTAACAATATCCATGAAGGGATTTGCAGACTTTTGAGAGTTGGATGCAGCGCGTGCTAATTTTTGATGTTTACTGGTAGGTTCTTTGTACCCCAGAACAGGGAGCAATGCCACAACGATGACTACCGCCAAACTCAGCATACTTGCTTTCCATCCCCAACGTTCGATCGAAATCAGCATCCCGCCACCGCCGATAATTGCACCCAAATAGTTACCTGCACTCTGTATGCCATTGCCAAAGCCTCGCTCGTGGGGTTCCAGCAACCCTACGGCTAAGGCATCTGTGGCGATATCTTGGCTGGCACAAACGAAACAAATTATTACCAGACATAGAAATGCAAGATTTAACTGACTCTGAATGTCAATAAAGGCAAAAGCTACTAGAGTGCAAGCAACCATGAGTTGAAAGCAGATAATCCAAAATCGATAGTGTCCCCAACGGGTGAAACCGTAACGATCGATCGGTGGCGACCAGAGGAATTTTAGCATCCAGGGTAAAGTCAACAAGGGGAGGAAACCGATCGCTTCTAATGAGGCCCCACGCTGTCGCATCAATACGGGCAAAGCTTCGTACAAACACGCGATCGGGATAAACTGCGATACGTACAAGCTGCCAAGCAATCCGAATTTCTTTAAGCTTTTTGGGTTAATCATGGGACTGGGGATTGAGGACGGGCTGGGGAAAAACAATGTCTTGAGAGTACGCCACCAGCTTATTGCGATCGGGGAAAGTGGGTTTTGTAGAAGAATAGGTTGAGAGATTCTTTCATCAATACGTATACCCCAAATAATTATCATTGTCAAGTAGTCATGAGTCATTAGTCAGCAGTCGATGACCAATGACCGATGACCAAAGGCTCAATATTTCAGTCGAAGGGGCAGTATTGGTCGTGCATCGAGTATTTTCCCTTTAGCACCGCCGTCAAAAGTTAATTCCAGCAGTGGAGAGGTTGCGCGTTCGATCGCGACAACGCTATTGCGATCGAGCAGAGAAACAGCTTCACTCAGTTCTTTCTGGCGAAAGACTGCGATTTTGACACTGGTTAGCTTTTTTACTCTAGCCGTGTCAAAGTGCGATCTACCTCAACAATATGTAGCAATCTAGTTCAATTGTCGCTATTGAAACCAAATCTTTAACGCGGCGATCGGGCGGGCGCGAGGGTTTGATGGATACATGAGAGTTGACCTCCGGTTGACTCTGCGCGTTATTCTACGGGGTTTGTGCCAGAGCCCGTTCAGGGCAGGGCGGTTTCATTTTCGAACGATCTCGCCAAAAGTAAAAGCGATCGCCATCTGATAAAATCTGAAGCGATCGCCAAAAAACTAAATATATATGCTCACTTTAATCAGATTTCTGAAAAAAGTTAATGACGCGCGCAAGAAGTTAGGGAAAAGACATCCTTTCTGGTTGATATTACTTTTGGTAATGCAAGCGAATAATGTTCGTTCATCTCGGATATAGAGACATAGTAGTATGTGGAAAAGCTCACCAAAAATTGATTGTTAAGTTTTTTAAACTCAAGTGCGATCGTATTCCATCTTATTCTACAATTAGACGAGCAATGATGTTGATTAAAACCTCAGATTTAGTAAAAGTATTTAATGAATGGGCCCGCAGCTTAACCCCTGTAAGTTCAGATAGCGATTGGGTATCCATAGATGGTAAATGTCTCAGGCATTACCTGTATTAACCACAACAAAGATCAAACTTTTGTGTCAATAGTATCTTTATTTAGTCAAACCAGTGGTTTGGTACTCAGACTAGAAAATTTTCAGAACAAAAAAAGTTCAGAAATTAAGGAATGAAAATTTAATAACTTTAGCGTCTGCTAAATAGTCGGAACTGCACGATAATTCCATTTTGGTAGATATT
>NZ_JAUBPE010000111.1:0-15625 GCF_036700565.1 Microcoleus pseudofavosus SVA1_A4 | reverse complement strand
TTACCCGAAATCAGGACACGGCAGTGCCGTGTCCCTACGATTAATCTGGCGTAGGGAAACGGCACTGCCGTGTCCTCGCTTATCATTCCGGCGCAGCCGGAATTGATATTAAACCCCTGCCGGAATCGGGGAAAGCGCCCGTTTCAGGAAATTAGATTAAAATAGAAAATAATAATGTCATCTACAAAATCTCTCATTTACTATGACCATACTATTTAACGTTCCGTCGATCGTCTGTTCTGGGTGCGGAGACACGATTACCAAAGCTATCAAAACTGTAGACTCCGATGCTTCTGTGAATGTAGATATCGCAGCTAAGACTGTTACGGTTGAGGCTGAAGCTTCTGAAGAATCCATTAAACAGGCGATTGTGGTGACAGGCCACACCGTCGAAGATTAATATCGAACCCAAGTGGGGGCGGGTTTAGGAGATTATTAATCTTAGGCAGAGATTATTGGTCAAACCGGCCCCCTACAGAATTTTAAATCCCTTACCAATGCTCTTGGGCCCATGCCCAACAGATTATTCTTCGTCTAAGTGTTCGGCAACTGCTCGGTAAAGTTCCAAAACGTGGCGATCGAGTAAACTATAAAAAACCTGTCTCCCAACCTTGCGGTAACTTACCAACCGCATCGCCCGCAATGCCCGCAACTGGTGCGATACTGCGGATTCGCTCATTCTCAACGCCGCCGCCAAATCGCACACGCACAGTTCGTGTTTTGCCAATACAGACACCAGCCGCAGCCGGTTCGCATCTCCCAACAGGCTGAAAAACTCTGCCATCCGCTGAGCTTTTGCGGTGTTGAGAACTTGTGTTTGGATGTCACCGGCCCGCGAACAGTCAACTAGGTGCGGTCGATCGCACGTTGGTGTATCGTTTTGTTCGCGAGTCTGACTTATCGCTCCGTTAACAGCAGAGTTGGGTGACATTTTTTCCAGGCTTGTTTTAATTCTCATTTTCATTTTAGTGCGATCGGCAAACCTCTTGTAACAAAACTTTTACATTCCCTTGACATACACCTGAATATATGTTCAGATGTTATTACAGACAAACAAACCCACCAGAAGAATCTAAAATGACTACTGCAACCCAAACAAAATGTGCGTGTCCTTCTTGCGTGTGTGTTGTCAGCCCCAGTTCCGCCATAGAAAAAGACGGCAAACAATACTGTTCCAGTGCTTGCGCCACCGGCCACCCCAACGGCCAAGGCTGCGGCCACACCGGCTGCGAGTGCCACAAATAAATATTCGGCTTCAGAAAAGGTTAATCAACCACTCTACAATCTATCTAAAGGGAGATGTGATGTTCGCATCTCCCAATTAATTGGCTTTTAGGTTAAAGAAAAGTTAAAATATAGGTAATTTAAGGTTAAGACTGCATTAATATACTAAGTACAGAAGACTTAGTACAGAAGACTAAGTACAATTGCTCCTTGCGGAATATAATAGAACTAAGTTAGCGCCGCAATACTGAGTACAAATAGTGCTATTAGCAGCAGAGACCTAAGCAAAAGTTGAATACCAAAAGTTTAATTAGGAGGGAGCAATGAAAGAGCGGGAAGATTTTTTACATCCTCGCAATCGCTACTACGGTGATTTCACGCCAGAAAACTTGGCGTTTAATGCCAACTTGCAGGAATTTGCTCAGAAAATAACTTACATTTGCTCGCTGGAAACAGGCGGCAAAATTAGCTCTGAGAAAGCCTATAAAGATATTAAGGCGCTTTGGAAAGACTTAAAATTATCTAAGAAGCAATTGGGAATTGGCCAAACACCCCCCAGCACCGATGGGGAAAATACACCTTAAATAACAATCTTGTAGGGTTCCCCTCACCAACATCTGCAACTGACATCCAGAGTATTTGTAAACCCGCCCCTTAAATAACAATAAATAACAATCTTGTAGGGGCGGTTTCACCAACATCTGCAACTGACATCAAATCCGGCTGCGCCGGAATAATCAGGACACGGCAGTGCCGTTTCCCTACCGCGATCAATTGTAGGGACACGGCATTGCCGTGTCCTGATTTCGGGTTATATTAATTCCGATGCAACCGGAATTGATATGAGATCCAGAGTATTTGTAAACCCGCCCCGACTCCACCGTACAAAGTCTATGGTTTGGGAGTTGGTGTTGCTTCTGGTGCAAAAAAAGTACAATTGCCGCCGAGGCCAGAAGTAATCGCGCAAGTATTAGTTTTCAGCATTCCCTCATAGGTATCAGCACCTGTGCCGGCGCCGCCCAACTCGTCGCTGTAAAGTTCTTTGTCCGAAATTTTGACATTTGCCTCCCTCGCTACAGTCTCCATTAACTTCGGATTAGTTGTCCTTTCTGCAAAAATTGTCGGCACTCCTGCAGTCTTAATTTCTGATGACAGTTCGGCTATTCTGGCTGCTGTGGGCTGTTCCTCTGTTGTCACACCCTGCAAAGCTCCAACAATCTCCAAACCGTAAGCATCAGCATAGTAACTCAGAGCATCGTGAGTTGTTACTAACTTGCGTTTGTCCGCCGGAATTGTCGCAATTTGATCCTTAATCCAAGTATCTATTTTTTGCAAATTATCCGTTAATTTAGCGGCATTGCTGGTATAAAGTTGAGCATTGGCGGGAGAAAGTTTTTTCAATTCATCGCGAATAGTTTCTACCATACGGATGCCATTTTGAGGATTGTGCCAAACGTGAGGGTCGGGAACTTTTTCGCCTGCTGTATGGGGTTTCCCTTCCGCCTTTTCTTCGCGATCGTGTTCGTGTTCGCCCATCAGCGGTTTGGGAACTGCGAGTTCGTGTACGGCGATTTTGGGCGCGGAATTGGTACTGGATTTAATTAACTTAATGATGCTGGGTTCGTGGTTGTAGCCGCCGTATAAAATCAAATTCCCCGTTTCAATCGCTTTGCGGTCTTCCGGCTTAGTTTGGTAGGCGTGGGGGTCGTCTCCGGGCTCGATCAGACAGGTGGTGTCGATCGAACTTTGAGCAATTTCTTTAGTGATGTCGCAGATCACGCCAGTCGTGGCGACGACTTTGGGCAAGTTGGCGGCCGGACTGGCTTGAGTTTGAGTGGCGGCCGGACTCTCTGGCGCCGAATTGCTGGCGTTCTGTCCTCCACTGCACCCAACCAGTCCGCAGCCGATCGCCAAAACAGCCGCACTGCACAATCTGCCGGTTTTTCCAGCCAACTTCTTTAACATTTTCACCTTTGGAACGATAATCGTTATTGCTTTTTTGAGTTATCCTATTCTAGTAGCTACGAACAAGAATCGTTCTCAAAAGCTTGAATTATGCTAGAAGTGCAAGACTTGGCTGTCAATTATCGCGGAATTTCGGCCCTCAACAGCGTGAATTTCCAGTTAGATCCCGGACAATTAACTGGTGTGTTCGGCCCCAACGGCGCGGGGAAAAGCACGATGGTGAAAGCGATGCTGGGATTGATCCCGGCCTGTCGGGGTTCGGTGAAATATCAGGGGCGGCTGCTGAAGGAACAGTTGTCGCGGGTGGCTTACGTGCCGCAGCGATCGCAAATTGACTGGGATTATCCGATTACTGTGTGGAATGCGGTGATGATGGCGCGAACCGTCCAGACTGGTTGGTTTCGCAGTCCCTCTCGTCAGTCGCAAGAATTGGTCAAAGCTGCTTTGCGGAGAGTGGGAATGTGGGATTTGCGCGATCGGCAAATTGGCGAACTTTCCGGCGGACAGCAGCAGCGGATTTTCTTAGCAAGGTCGATCGCCCAACAAGCCGATTTATTCTTCTTCGACGAGCCTTTTAACGCGATCGACAAAGCAACAGAAGAGATTATTTTCGATATTTTTGCCGAACTAAAAGCCGAAAATAAAACATTGCTAGTAATCAGCCACGATTTAGGGGAAACTTTAAAACAGTACGACAATTTATTGTTGCTCAACAAGCAGTTAATTGCGACTGGTTCCTGCCGGGAAGTCCTCACCGCTGCTAATATTCAAAAAGCCTATGGATACGATTTAAGTTTAGTTTCTGCATAAGAGAAAGCCAATTAATTTTTAACCCCAGATATACGCAGATGAACGCGGATATCTGTATTATGCCCAGGACACGGCAATGCCGTGTCCCTACCCGTTAGTAAACAAAATGGAATTATTTCAACTTTCTGGTGTGCGCGATTTCCAACTTTACTCTTCATATCAATTCCGGTTGCACTCAGACATGATAGCAACAGAGGACACGGCAGTGCCGTGTCCCTACCCCTAAATAATCATGAGCGCTCGCGACAGATGTAGCTATCGCGCGATTAATTGTAGGGAAACGGCACTGCCGTGTCCTGATTTCGGGTAATATTAATTCCGATGCTACCGGATTTGATATCAGTCCGCGGAGGCGGACTTCGTTTGTGTAGGCGCGGTTTCAACCGCCGACTATTATCAAGGAAATTCAATGTTAAACCTACTAATTGAGCCGCTAAAATTCGAGTTCATGCGAAATGCGATCGCCGCCGGCATTTTGCTAGGAATTGTCTGCGCCGTTGTCGGCTCCTATTTAATTGTACAGCAAATGGGAATGATGGTTGACATGATTGCCCATTCGGTATTAGCAGGACTGCCAGTTGCTTTTTCTTTAGGTTTCAATATTTCGATCGGCGCGTTTATCTCGGGAATTATCAGCGCGGTAATTATGGCATGGATTCAATCGCAATCGCGCCTCAAAATTGATGCAGTTATGGCATTAATTTTGTCTACATTTCTAGCAATTAGCGTCACGCTAATTAGCCTCTTGCGGACGACAAAGTTAGACTTAGACGGGTTTCTGTTCGGCAACATCCTGTCAGTTGCACCCGCTGACGTGCAGCAGACTTTCGCGATAACTTTGATTATTTTGGTAGCGGTTAAAGTCTTTTACAAAGAATTGCTATTCTATACTTTTGACCCGCTGGGGGCGCAGGCTAGCGGTTTGCCTGTAAACTGGATTTATTTGGGGATGATTTCGGCGATTACGCTGACAATTGTGGCGAGTTTGCAAACTGTGGGGGCGCTGTTAGTAATTTCGCTATTAATCGGCCCGGGAATTACGGCGTATTTGTTGGTAAAAGAGCTGCATTTAATGATGGGATTGGGAGCAATTATTGGGATTACCGCTAGCGTGACAGGGATGTATCTCAGCTATTATTTTAATATGCCCTCTGGTGCGGCAATTGTGTTAGTTGTTTTTGGGTTATTTTTAGTAGCTTTGCTGTTCAGTCCCAGTCAAGGAATTTTGACGAGAAAGAGAGGATAGTTACCCGTAGGGACACGGCAATGCCGTGTCCCTACAAGGGCTACTTACTTAGCTTGACAATAGCTTTCATAAACGCCATCAAGCAGTAAGTTAAGAGCAAAAGTTGCTTTCTCGGCGGCTACCAGCGCTTCCTGTTTTGCTTCTTCAGTTTGGCAAAGCTGCAACAGCGCTTCGCGGGTGGCTTGCGAGTGGAACTCGTCGGCTTTTTCGTGGACTTTAAAGAAAGACAAAGCCGCTTCTGAATCAATGCCGTAAAATTCCTTCAAACCAGCTATTTTGGTTGTAGAAACTTCGGGGATTTGCGCTTCGTAAGTGTAAAGGGCGGCCAAACCTTTGGCGGGAGATTCGCTGCGCGCCAAGTCTTTGAGAATGCGGACGGATTCGCTGGTTGTTTCTAAGTGTTCGCGATCGAGAACTGCGTTTCTGTCTAGACCCAAACCTTCGGCAAAGCGCAGCCACAGTTCGGGGTGATTTGCAGCGCCTCTCTCTTCTTCTATCAGGTTTTCTAGCAGCATTTGACGAATTTTGATGTCGTCGCAGGCGGCGTGCGTAGCGCTGACGTAGGTGGGGAAGTTGTGGACTTGCAGGTAGTATTCTTGTGCGTACTCTTGCAGCATTGCGAGGTCGAGTTTACCTTCGTTCCACATTTGGTAGAACGGGTGTTTCAGCAGGTGGTTTTGGTCGAGAATGGTGTTGAGTTGTTCGAGAAATTGCTGTTGGGTCATAATTGTCGATCGCCTTTGAGGATAGTGCCTAGCTAGAATGTTATAGTAATCTAGGATTTTGTAAAGATCAAGTTTTCAATTTTTATGTTTTGGTCAAACTGGTGCGATCGCCCGTTATGCCAACTTAGTGCCGCCCAAACCCTTCGCCTCGCATAGATTTCGACCAAACCAGCAATTCGCCGCCGCATCCGCCCCCCGCGAGAAATTGGCCGTCGGGATGCCATGCGAGACAAGAAAAACCGCCCTCTGCACCTTCTAGAATTTGCAGCAATTGTTTTGCTTCGCACCACAAACAAACTTGACCGTCTGCGGCTGCGGAAGCTAATAAAAATGTGGTAGGTTGAAAGGCGATCGCACTTACCACATTTTCATGCACTTCTAACGCCCAACCTTCCCAACCGACACTTTCATCAGCGCCTCTTTCCCAGACGGAAATGCCTTGAGAACTCGAAGCAGCTAACAAAGGCGCACCCAAAGAATTAGTTCGATCCGACCAAGCTAACTCGCGAACTTTCCCAGGAAAACCCTGCATTACCCACGGTTGAGAAATGTTAATAAATTGTTCGCTGTAGACTTTAAGGGCGGGTTGTAGGAACCATAGACAAAATAATACTTGCGGGCTATCATAAATCAATCTATACATTTAATCTAAAAAACACTATGACTCAGCTATCAGAAAAGCGAAAAGCGCTGCGGAGTAGAATCTCTCCCGAACGGATTACACCACCGTCCGAATTAGCAAGGCGCGAAGCAGAAAGAACTGAACTCCGTTTGCGCGGTCAAAAAATATTTGAGCGAATTCGCCCAGAACTGATCGGCGAGTATTACAATTGGTTTATTGCGATCGATCCGGACAGCGAAGAATACTTAATTGACCCTAAACTGTTAGGCATTGTTAAAAAAATCAAGGAACAGTATGGCGATAAAAGCTGGATGTTGACAATGTTTCGGCTCAATGAAACAGGAACTTGTGGCAGTATATGATATCAGGTTGGTTTGGGGAAAATGGACAGTTATTTTTTGAAATTGAATTGATTACATCTAATGGCGAGCGGTTTCCTGTTGAAGTGCTACTAGATACAGGTTTTACCACAGGTTTTATAGCGATTAATTCTCAAGACTTAGATGGTTTAAATTGGTCTTTAATTGTCCGAGAAATCGAGATGCAGACAGCGCGGGGAGATGCTTTATTTGACCTCTATGAAGGTCGAGTCATTATTGACGGTCAAGAGTTTATCGTTCCTGTTCATGTTGGAGAGGAACTCCCGGAGATTTTAATCGGTTCGCAATGGTTAGATATGATGCAGCTAGTTGTTAATAAACCGATCGGCATTTTGACGTTAGACACAGTATCGAGTGCAGAATGATTGCAGAACGATCGCCCTTTTTCACAAAAAAGCGATCGCCCGCATTCAACTACAAGAATGACTGTATTTTAGCAGAGTCGAGTTCCCGACCGATAAACACTAATTTGGTTTGCCGGATCTCCGAAGGTTGCCAAGGGCGATCGTAAAAATGTTCGATCCGCGAACCCACACCTTGCAACACCATCCTCATCGGTTTCTTGGGAACAGCCACAAACCCTTTAATCCGATAGATTTCCTCTTGCTGCATCAAGGATTGCAGTTTTTTTACCAAATCTTCAGGTTCAAATTCGCGATCGGCAACAAAGAAAGTCGAGTTAATATCATCATCGTGTTCGTGTTCCTCCTCAGTGTCGTGGTGACTCGGGCGAGACTCCAAATCATCCTCAACCGCCGCATTAAATCCCAATACCACATCTGGGTTAATTTCGCCACCTTTGCAGGGAACAATTTTCACACTCGGACGCAACTCTTGCTGCAACCAGCTTTGGACTTTCTGGTGAGTTTCCGCATCCACGCGATCGACCTTCGTTAAAAGTACCATATCGGCACAGGCTAACTGGTCTTCAAACAATTCCTCGATCGGAGTTTCGTGATCTAAACTAGAATCAGCCTGCCGCTGTGCCATCAAAGCATCGATATCGCCCACAAAAGTACCGCTAGCAACCGCTTCGCAATCGACAACAGCAACCACACCATCTACCGTCGCACCGGTGCGAATTTCCGGCCAGCGAAAAGCTTGAATCAAAGGTTTAGGAAGTGCGAGGCCAGAAGTCTCAATTAAGATACAATCAATTTGTTCTCTACGCTTCAACAATTCCTGCATAGTCGGCAAGAATTCCTCTTGAACAGTGCAGCAAAGACAACCATTTGTTAGTTCTACAATATTGTTGCTGACATTTTCTTCTTCGTCGCAAACTTGGCAATCGCGCAGCAGTTCTCCGTCGATACCAATTTCCCCAAATTCGTTAACCAGAACAGCAATGCGGCGGCCTTGATTGTTTTGCAATAAGTGGCGAATTAAGGTAGTTTTGCCGCTGCCGAGAAAGCCGGTAATGACTGTAACAGGAATTTTGTGCATTGATAATTTTGTGCTTATTTGGTGGTGGGATATCTCGTTCCCAGGCCCAGCCTGGGAATGCCGATCTAGAGGCTCTGCCTCGCTGAAATAAAGGAGCGCTTTTAATACGAGGCATAGCCTCTGCGTATGCGTTACCAGGCCGATATCGTAGGTGACAACTTAATACTGAAACCTACAATAAAAGTCGCTTTTAGGCGAAGTCTAGATCCCCCTAAATCCCCCTTAAGAAGGGGGACTTTGAGAATATTTCTTGTCCCCCCCTTATTAAGGGGGGTTAGGGGGGATCTAGATTTCAATAAAAACAATAGAGACGATCGGTTTGACGTTAAGTTGTCACCACTGGGCAAAGCCTGGAAGGAAAAAGCTTAATTTCCCAGCGGTGGAATCTTTGCTAAAATGCCTTTTTTCAGAGCTTGAGGACGCTCAGACCAAGGCAACAAACCGTCCGATTTAGCATAGTATTGACCCGCGCATTCGAGTACAGCTTCCGCACTTTGCGGTTCATTTGCAGGCAAATCGCCAAACAGATAAGTGTACTTCCCAACAGCAGCAAAAGACACCGCACAAGAGTGACTGCAAGCACTCATGCACTCAACTTCCCGAATGTCAAACTCATCGCAAAATTCCCAATCTTTAGCGAGTTGCGACAAGTCTTCCATAAATTGTTGACCGCCGCTTTTGCCTTCGCGCTTGCCGTTTTTCCAAACACTAGCGCAAGCAGTGCAAACAAACAGACTGTGCTTGGTGGTGCGTACAGCCGTGTTAATTCCATCCATCATCCGTACCTCGCAGATGCGTTCAAAAGTGAGTTAGATATCGGCGGGCATTCTGACTTGAGAAACCACAAGGGTTTCATTACAGTTGCGGGACAGCGCCGGACTTGCACCGAACTTTCCCCGTTTCCTCTAACGGCTGCTCCCCGCTAGAACCGATCGCGAAATCACATCATACCGCACTTGCCGCCTTTTTTCAAAAAAGTTATGTTGGTAAGAGCGATCCATCCCAAAAAAAATAACTCTTTGTGGAACAGGCATCTTGCCTGTTGCTGACAGGATCAAAACCCATCAAAAAAAAATAACTCTTTGTGGAACAGGCATCTTGCCTGTTGCTGACAGGATAGAAACCCATCAAAAAAAAATAACTCTTTGTGTAACAGGCATCTTGCCTGTTAATGACGGGCTAGAAGCCCCTCCCACAAGAACATTACTACAAACTATATGAACGCCTTCCCCGATTTTTCCACTGACGGCTATCAGATTGAAAAAGAACTCGGACACAACAGTCTCGGCGGCCGAGTTACATACTTAGCGAAAAATACGAATACTCAAAAATTAGTTGTAATTAAGCAATTTCAATTTGCTCAATTAGGTGCTAGCTGGGCAGAATACGAAGCTTACGAACAAGAAATTAAAGTTTTGCAAAAGTTGGATTTCCCAGGCATTCCCCGCTATCTCGATTCTTTTCAAACTGACAGCGGTTTCTGCATGGTGCAGGAATACAAAAATGCCGAATCTGCTGTCGCCCGGACTTTTTCGCCGCCGGATATCAAGCAAATTGCGATCGCCACTTTAGAAATTATAGCTTACCTGCAATCCCAAAAACCGCCCGTAATCCACCGCGACATCAAACCAGAAAACTTGTTAATAGATGAGGAACTCAATGTTTATTTAGTAGACTTCGGTTTTGCTCGGCTAGGAGGTGGAAATATCGCGGCTAGCAGCGTCGTCAAAGGCACGATGGGATTCATGCCACCGGAACAAATGTTCAACCGAGAATTAACCAAAGGCTCGGATCTTTACGGCTTGGGGATAACGCTGATTTGTTTGTTAACTGGGACAAAATCTGCGGATGTCGGTAATTTAATTGATGCTAATTATGGCATTCATTTTCGGCATTTAGTACCGCCGTTGCAGCAAGGTTGGATGAATTGGCTGGAAAGGATGGTAGCGCCGAGATTGCAAGACAGATATCCATCGGCGGCTGATGCTTTAGCTTCACTAGAATCTTTGGATGTTAGGCGTTTACCTAAAGTGAGAATTGAGCGCGATCGCATTCAATTCACAGCTACTGAATATGGAGAAATCTTAACACAAACTATTGCAATTAGCAACCCAATTCCCCACACAATGCTTTGTGGCAGGTGGGAAGTCGCGCCGCATCCGAACGATCCGCCCCACACGCCCTACGACCACTCTTGGATCTCCTTTGAACCGCAGGCATTTGAAAGCAATGATATCGAGTGCAAAATCGCAGTCGATACGAGCAAATTGCTGGCAATTCAAACTTACAACCGCCAAATCATCTTGCGCGCAAATTCTGAACCCGAAACTCATACAATAGAATTGCAAGTCACAACAGCATCCCTGCCCGTACCGCAAAAAACTAATTTTTTGTCGGTATTCAGGCTGACTTTTATGTTCTGTTTGATCTTAGCAACTTTTATGTGCTGTTTGCTGTTCACAGTTTTTATATTTTGCTTGATTGATTATGATTTCGCCGATCCGCAGGTTGACATCTTTTTGTATTCTGGGACTACTACTATCCTGCTCCCCATCGGTTTTACGAGTGGCTTCTTGGGATTTCTAGTCGCCGAAATCGCCCTTACAGCCCAATCAAACAAATATGATTTTAATTGGTTTCTAGCTTTATGTGGAGGGTTAATAGGATTGATTTTTTCTGGTTTTATTAGCAGCATATTCACCAGTATTCTTGTTAATATCGCGAAGGGTACGATCGATTATCAATTAATAAATTTTGTGTATGCTGGGTCAGTGCTGGTTTCGATCCCAGTAACTTTACTTGCCGCCTTAATACTAGGACGAAGGATTACGAATTCTACGATTGAAAATGTTACGATAGTAGCAGTTATTATGCTGCTTTTCTCATTTTCATTGTCTACTCAGACCTTTAGAGTCGTCTTGATTCTAGCGCTGGCATCCCTGATTTACAAAATAGTCTATTCGGTATTTAACAAGCTGATTGACCAGCAGATAGCCAGACAAATTCTTGAAGTAGATGCTACCAAAAGAGCTTTTCTTACTGCGGGATTTTGTATGAGTTTGTCTGTAGCATTTCTTCTGTTCAGAAGATTAGATTTTCCCTTAAAAGGGGTTGAAACAAGAGAAATATTAGTTGTAGGAGGAACGATAATAACATCTCTAGCCGTCACTGGAATTCCGTTAATTGACTCGCTCGTTTTTAAACCAAAAAGAATGCTTGCCAACTATCGCAAATCCAGACCAAATTTAATTAAACCGTAAAAACTTGTTCGCAGCAAGGACTTTCAACCTCAATGACTGAAGTCCTCACTAAAAACCTTACCAAACATTAAGAGTCTGCTTTCCTGCCTGTTGTTGGCGGATTGTTTCGAGAGTTCGCTTTAAATCCAACTCTTAAAAACCTCGCTATTAACTATCACAACTCTCAACCACTAACTATCAACTATCGACTATCAACTATTTACCTATGAATGCTTTTCCTGACTTTTCCAACTACGGCTATCAAATAACCCGCGAACTCGGACACAATCGCGCTGGCGGTAGAGTTACTTATCTCGCTACCGAAATTAATACCAAACGTTCCGTCGCCGTCAAACAATTTCAATTTGCCCAAACAGGCGCTAATTGGGCTCAATATCAAGCGTGCGAACAAGAAATTCAGATTTTGCGAGAACTCGACTATCCTAGCATTCCCCGCTATTTAGATTCCTTCCCAACTGCATCGGGTTTCTGCATGGTGCAAGAATACAAAAATGCCCCTTCCTTGGCAAATTCTAACCGCTGGAAGCCCGAACAAATCAAGCAAATTGCTATCTCTGTTTTAGAAATACTCAAATACCTGCAAAATCGGGTTCCGCCAGTCATCCACAGAGATTTAAAACCAGAAAATATCTTAGTAAATGACCGGATGAATGTCAGCCTTGTCGATTTCGGATTTGCTAGAATCGGCGGGGGAGAAGTGGCCGCCAGCAGCGTTGTTAAAGGCACTTTGGGCTTTATGCCGCCAGAACAAATGTTCAATCGGCAGCTAACTGTTGCATCGGATTTATACAGTCTCGGCGCGACGCTAATTTGCTTGCTAATCGGCATCAATTCTACCGAAATTGGCAGCTTGATGGACGATACGGGGCGGATTAATTTTAAACATCGTTTGCCACAGCTAACTCCAGAATTTCTTGACTGGTTGCAAAAAATGGTGGAACCGAATTTCAAACACCGCTATCCTTCCGCAGATGCGGCCTTAAATGCTTTGATTCCCCTTGAAGTAGTTCAGCAGCGTAACAACTTAAAAGCGGTATTGATATCAGTCGGAGTATTAACAGCAATTTCTGCTATTTTTATTCCGCTTTTTGGGAAATCTCCCGAACCTCAAACAGCAGTAGATATCAAACGAGTAATCAACTCAGCAAATTTGAACCCTAAGATTCAAGTAATGTTAACTGACGAATTAGAATCAACGAAACTTAGGGATGTTTGGTCTTTGAAGCAAAACAAAAAAGTCTATTTTGCTGTAAGTGCTGCTAACTTGCCAGAAGGAGAATATAGAAGTTATTGTAAGGTTATCAACCCTCAAGGACAATTCGCAGCCCAAAGTCAATCTGATTTAAAAACGACGGGCGATCGATTAAATACTTGGTGCTGGTACAATTTTAAACAAGATGACAAACCTGGCAATTGGCAGTTTCAATTTTACTTAGACGGTCAAAAAGTGACGCAAAATAGTTTCAAGGTCTTACCTTAACGTTCGGGCTGGCAGTTAATTTCTTTTCCATAACGTTGTTCCGGGCTGGCAGTGAATTTCTTTGCCGTCAAAAGTTGGCGGACTCCAAGTTTCTGCATAACTTGCGTTCTCCCGATCGCTCTCGCATATAGCACTAATAGTTATTATTAGATTGCTACCCTTTTGTTTGTAAGCAAATACTGCGCCAGTGTAGGATTTCCCGGGGTTCCTATCAGTAGGTTTGGCGATCGCGATCGCGCTTTCAAATTGTGCTGGTTCGCGGTGATTGTGCAAAGTTTGAACCGGGCCCATTGATGAGACGATCGTGTAATTATATTTCTTGGTCTGTTCTTTAAGTCCAATACCCAATTTTGCAATGGAATCGCTAAATTGACCGTATTCTCCATAGTAACCGTGCTCCCCTGTATTTTCTACATAGTAAGCTTGTTGCCCTATATTGATGAAATGAATATATTGTTTTGCTTCTGAGAATTTCGGATCCCTGGAGATGAAAAGTTTATTGAGTTTGAAATCGTAAAATGACGCCATGATGCCAGCCACAAGCGCGCTGTAAATTGCAATCCTCGGGAGCAAACTGGATACTGGCAATCTCGATTTTTTACTCGCTTTAGCTACATTGACTGACATTTTTTTAACTGTCATAAAGTAAATCTGCCAAGCTTGTAGGGTGCGCCACAAGCACCCTACAGATTATAAATTATGCAGTTTCGTGCTGTTTGTGCCATGCGGGATGCCACAGCAATTCAGCAGTCGATCGCTTCTCCACCATTTCAGGAGTAATCGTACAGTGAGCCACATCCTTGCGAGAAGGCAACTCGTACATCACATCTAGCATTAACTCTTCTAAAATGCTGCGAAGAGCTCTGGCGCCGGTTTTGCGTCGATAGGCTTCCTGGGCGATCGCCCGCAGCGCTTCCGGCTGGAATTCCAACTCCACGCTGTCCATCTTCAAAAGCTTTTGATACTGCTTTACCAGCGCATTTCGGGGCTCGGTCAATATCTGCATCAAAGCTGCTTCATCCAGCGGCGAAATCACCGTCACCACCGGAATCCGCCCGACAAACTCAGGAATCAAACCAAACTTGACTAAATCGTCCGGTTGTACCTGCTGCAAAATATCTGCCGCCCGCTTATCTTTCGCCGGCAAAGTCGAGTTGCTGTCGCTTTCTGCTGGCTGAATAAAGCCCAAGGATTTTTTACCCAAACGCTGTTCAACTATTTTTTCCAAACCGACAAAAGCACCGCCGCAAATGAATAGAATTTTGCTCGTGTCAACTTGAATAAAATCTTGGTAAGGATGTTTGCGGCCTCCTTGCGGGGGAACGTTAACCACCGTTCCTTCCAACATTTTTAGCAGCGCTTGCTGCACTCCTTCTCCTGATACATCCCTGGTGATCGAAGTGTTTTCGCTTTTGCGAGCAATCTTGTCAATTTCATCAATATAAATAATCCCGCGCTGCGCCGATTCGACATCAAAATCCGACATTTGCAACAGCCGCAGCAAAATATTTTCTACATCGTCGCCGACATAGCCGGCTTCTGTCAGCGTCGTCGCATCGGCTACCGCAAACGGGACTTCGAGCATTTGCGCCAAACTTTGGGCTAACAAAGTTTTGCCGCAGCCTGTCGGCCCGACTAGCATGATGTTGGATTTTTGCAGTTCTACATCGCTGTCAGGGGAAGACTTGCCGCTGTCTTTAGCTTGGTCTGCGCTCAAGCGCTTGTAGTGGTTGTAAACTGCTACAGAAAGGACTTTTTTTGCTGAATGCTGGCCGATGACGTGGTTGTCTAAATGGTGTTTAATGTCTGTGGGTTTGGGAATTTGAGCTAATACGATTTTCGATTTGTTCGATCGACCCGGGCGTCGCGTTCCTTGTCCCTGAGACTCTCGCACCTCTGACTGGGGAACCTGTTGACCAATTGTTTTGCTGGAGTCAAAGAACTCCTCTTCTAAAATTTCATTGCACAGTTCCACGCATTCATCGCAAATGTAGACGCCGGGCCCAGCTATTAACTTGCGGACGTACTCCTGCGACTTGCCGCAAAAGGAGCATCTGAGATGGGAGTCATATTTTGACATATTTGCCTCTTACTTTACGGTTGCAGTTGCCTGTTTTGACTGGGGAAGTTGCAGCGGGATCGATCTTAGCCTTGCCCTAGAAAGGTTTCCCGATCGGACACCAAAACCAGTCTGTCGATTTTAGATTTTAGATTTTAGATTTTAGATTTACTCCACAGATGAATTTTGGAGCTGAACTAGGGTCTAAAATTTGGGGATCTGCACGACTTAAGTCGGGGGCTTGTCTCCGTTTTTTGGCGGAGTTAAGCTTCGCGAGCTCTATTTCTAACTTAACACTTTTGAGGCCTTAGTCATTAGTCGTTAGTCATTAGTCATTGGGAGCATGTCACTTTTGCGATAAGTATTTATACTTGTGCAGTTTTTCGAGGTCTACCAATTAAGCCATTTAAG
>NZ_JAUBPE010000110.1:0-16097 GCF_036700565.1 Microcoleus pseudofavosus SVA1_A4 | reverse complement strand
TACCCGCAGCCAGGATCTGATCAGCCAACTGATCGTCGCTGTACCGCAAATCAGCGCAATCAAAATTGCCACCTGAAACACTATAAAATCTTCGTTTTTAGGAGGAGTTACTGGCTTGGCATGGAATCGATCCCACCACGGTAAGTGCAAAGGTGCCCACGGAATCCGCCCAATTGCAGCGTCGAGGGCGATCGCTGCTAACGGCAACAGCAACCCGATGCCAAAATCCATCCATCCCCAGGCAACACCACCCACCACCAGCGAAATGAACTCCACCACCAGCAATGCTAAGGATAGTCGCCCCCAACGCACGACTGGATCGTGGCGCTGCATCCACAGCCCCAAGTGGAACCCCATGATCGAAACGAAAAAACTCACCCCTGACACCACGACAATTTGAGTCGTGTCACCCCATACTAAAAATCCTAAACTACAGATAAAGGTCAGCAGCAGCGAGGGTTCTAGGGCCCCCCGACGGGACGCTGCACCAAACACAGGAGACAACAGCCCATCCTGCGCGAGTTGGAACAGGATGCGGGGCGTATTGCAAACGCTAGTCGCAGAGCCCAACAAACAGCTAGACGCAACCAGCAATGTGACTATGACAGGGGCCGCGTCTCCCCAGAAAGGCTTGGCAGCCGCCAGGAAATTGCCGTACAAATTGCTTCCTAAACTGCGATCGGTTGCCAACTGCAACAACACTAAAGTGCCACCCACAAACACCAGAGGCATGAACCAGGCAACCCAAGACAGCGCCTTGAGGGTGTCTTTTGGGTGGAGACTGTCTGCTACAAAGGATGAAGCTGTGTCGCAGCCATAGAAGCTATAAGCGGCAAACAAGTACCATTTCAGCCAGTCCCGGACACTGATGGCATCAATGCTGCTGGGCAAGAGTCCGGGGCTTTGGGGCGAAAAAGCCAGCCAGCCTAAACCCTGAACGCAGAAGACGAGTAAAAAGCCGATCGAAGGAAAGACAAAAAAGAGGTGCAGAATGGCGACGGCGCGGGTGCCACTGAATGCTACAAAGTAAGCGATCGCAGTAAAACCGATCTCAAACAATTTTTCTGGAATATTCAGCCCCATCGGTTCTAAATGGAATTGGATCAAATCTGTGATGACGATCGCATTAATTGCCGGAAAGGAAACCCACCCCAAGTAGTAGGCAATCCCCAAGTAGCGCCCCAGGGCTGGGTAACGATGCAGCAGTCGCGTGATGTAATTTGGTGTTCCCCCAGATACATCTGGATATTTCTCACCCAAACTCTGAACTTGAAGGTTAAACAGAATTCCGACGATAACGCCTGGAATCCATACCAACAGCGATGCCGAGCCAATTTCTGCTTGCATCGACGGCGCTAAGGTAAACCACATCAGATATCCAACTACACTAAACCCCCAAGCTTCTGCAGAGGACATGGTGCGCCGGAGGCGATTCAGAAATGGCACGCGATCTATTTCCATAACAAGCAGATAAAAGTAATCCTATTGTGATACAAGTGTAATTTCCACAATCAAGAAAAAAAACAAATACCTAATGTTTCCTTCTCGATAGGAAAATTGTCAGCTCGATCTAATGTAGCGGTGAAATATTGAGGCGTAATCAGTTGAGGTTGCTAGCGATCGCAATACTCAATACCCAATAATTCAAAATTACCAGTGAGTCAAGCGCCATTCAATGAGCGTGCGTAAGCGTTGCCCTCGAAGAGGATCGCTCTTTTAGTTTCTAGTCCGATCGTTCTTTTTTGTGAGACATATAGATATCCTATAATTAAAGCTGTTGGTGTCGTACTAGGATGATTTCTATGCTACAAATTACAAGCTGAATACCGATCGACAGTGGGACATTACCATGAGAATTGACCGAGTAGAAATCGAAAACTTCAAGAAATTTTCAGACTATACCCTTGACTTGCATCCCCAATTTACCTTGCTAGTTGGGGACAATGGCACAGGTAAAACGACGATCCTCGATGCTTTGGCGATCGCGGCTGGAATTTGGCTGGTCAACTCCCCCGACACAACCCTCAACAATAGCCGCCGTAACATTCTTCCCTCAGAAATTCGCTTAGAGGCGATCGAATCCGACACCATCACCCAATTTATAGAACGAAAACCCGTCCAGATTAAAGCGATCGGCACGATTAACAGTCAGCGAGTCCAATGGCTCAGACAAATCAAAACTAACGGCTCTAGAACCTCCAACACAGAAGCCAAACAAGCTCTAGCAATTATCTCCACTTTATTTCAACAGGTTGAAGCAGGCGAAAAAATCTGGCTACCCATCATCGCCTACTACGGAGCAGGTCGAGCTTGGCTACCCTCCAACCAACGCGACCCCAAAGCCACTACCCACACCAGCCCCGCCCGCCGTTGGGATGCCTTCTATGACTGCTTTGAAGAACGGATTAGAATCGCCGATCTCCATACTTGGTTTCAGAAAGAAGCGATCGCTTCGGTCAATCGACATGGACAAATGCGCCCTGGTTACAAGGTCGTAAAGTTGGCTATTTTGCGTTGTATTCCCAATGCAAATGACCTATGGTTTGACCCCGAGCGATCGGAAATTGTTGTTTCTATCCAAGGCAACCCCCAACCCTTTAGTAACCTTAGTGCTGGTCAAAAAATGATGGTAGGTCTAATTGCCGATATTGCCATCAAAATCGTTACTCAAAATGCCTCTTTCCTAACCGAAAAATCAGAAGATATATCTAGTCAAAAATTGCCTCTGATTTTGCAAGAAACACCAGGGCTAGTCTTAATTGATGAAATAGATGTACATCTCCATCCGAAATGGCAACGTCAAGTTGTGAATGACCTCACCAAAACCTTCCCCTCAATCCAGTTTGTTTGCACTTCCCATTCGCCGCTTGTTATTGGTGAAGTCGAAGCAAGCTGTATTAGAAGCCTCGAACGTGATGAAGAAACTGGCAAAGTTATTTCTACAATTCCCTTAGAATCTTATGGTCTTGATGCCAACAGAATACTAGAGGAGCAGATGGGATCGTCAGAACGTAATCAAGAGGTAGCAGACAAGCTTCACGCTCTTTTTAGACTAATTGATGATGAAAATTTTGATGGCGCACGTCAAGCTATGATGCCCCTCGTTGAAAAAATTGGACACGAAGCTCCTGAGATTACTCAAGCTCGATCGCTGATTAAATTCTTAGAAGGTAATGAATGAGAAACATCCAGAAAAAGACCGAACCAACATCCTTGACACAGCATCGGTGCAATACAAATACTGACTATGATAACTATGCCGAAAAAGATGATCTGAGAGCAAGTCTGGTGAGCGAGCAAAGAGGAATTTGCTGTTACTGTATGCAACGGATTCGTTCTGACTCAACAAACATGAAAATCGAACACTGGCAAAGCCAAGATATATACCCTCAGAGACAGCTAGAATACAATAATCTCCTTGGGGCTTGTCGAGGAGGAAAAGGGCAAAACAAAGATAAACAGCACTGTGACACAAAAAAAGGAAATCTCGATCTAACTTTTAACCCTGCCGATCCATCTCATAACGTCGAAGGTAAAATACGTTTCTTGGCAGACGGTAAAGTTGTATCAAATGATCGCCAATTCGATAAAGAAATCAATGAAGTCTTGAATTTGAATGAAAAGGCGTTGGTTGGTAATCGTCAAGCAGTATTAAAAGCCTTTCGCAAAGGATTGATTCAAAAACAACCCTCTGATGCAGATATACGAAAAGAACTACGCAAGTGGAATGGCGATAATGGAGGAGAACTCGAGCCATTCTGTCAGGTTGTTGTTTATTATCTTCGTAAAAAGATCGATAGAATGGCATCAAAAAGAACTTCCAAATGAGCCTTTGAAAATGCGATCGAAGATGTCCTCCCAGGACCGATCGCCATTAGGGGATGAGAACGCATCCTTCTGTCAGCATGGCACCGAGGGAGAGACCAAGCCAACGTGTTCCGGGGAGTTTAATGTTTCATTTTTACACTTGGCAAATTATATTTGGTTGCCGAAAGCTGTGCAACCATTTCTGCACGAGACGAAACCTCAAGCTTGCGGAACATTCGCTTCAAAGCTTGCTTTACTGAATTCTCAGTAATCCAAAGTTCCCTCCCGATTTCTGCGTTGGTTCGTCCCAAAGCAACCAATTCGGCAATTTGCAATTCACGAGGCGTTAATCGATCGCTCTTGAAAGATTGGTGTTGCGATTTTCCTATGCCCGTTGGGCAGGCTTCGCCAACGGAAACACTTCGCGATTCCCTACGGGATAGCTTCGCCGCGCGCACTGTGGCCGCCCAAACAGATAAGTGCAAACAGATCGCGCTCAAATCGGCTAGATTTTGCGTATCAAAGGCAGGCATTGACTGTTCGCGGGTGCAACCCACTGCACCCACTAATTGACCGCGATTGACGATCGGCCCCGCCATGACGTGCCAATGATCGGCGCGGGGACAAATGATTGCCCACGCCTTGGGCGATGTTACTAATCCTTCATGCACAGGCGTATGGCGCTCCGCTAAGTAACGTGCAACAGGATTATGTTCGACAGATAACGCGACTTTTAGTAATTTATGAAGATTTCGATCGGCTAAAAGCTGGTCGAAAAAGAAGATTCCCGATCGCTTAGTTGCAAAATACTCGCCGATTTTGGGCACGACTTGCGATCGCAAATCTTGTTCATCCGTCACCAGGTCGATTTCTTTAAATAAAAGCTGCAAGGAAATTGTCATGCTGTCAAAAAGAGTACCCGATCGAGGACTAGGCGAAGTCGGTTGCTACTTCTAGTATAAGGACAGATTTAATCGCAATCGCCCCAAGGAGATGAATTCATGACTGACTCACAAAAGCATATCATTGGTTTGGTATTTTATCCTGGCATGACATCGCTGGATATAGTGGGACCGCAGCAAGTTTTTAGTGCGTTGCCAGGTGTCCAGATTCATCGGATCTGGAAAACGCTAGATCCGATTAAAACCGATGACGGCATGATGGTTTTGCCTGATACCACCTTTGAAAATTGCCCGCGCTTGGACGTTATCTGTATTGGCGGCGGCTTGGAGCAAGGGGCAGTAGAAGACGATCCAGAGATACTAGCATTTCTTCGCAAACAAGGCAGCACCGCCAAATTTATCACTTCTGTCTGCGGTGGAGCGCTATTTCTGGCGAAAACCGGACTGCTGTTCGGCTATCGAGCGACGACTCACTGGGCAATGCGCCAACAACTCGCAAAGTTGGGCGTTGAGGTTGGCACAGAGCGCATAGTAATCGATCGCAATCGTATTACTGGTGGAGGCGTGACAGCAGGTATCGATTTTGGCCTGACGATCGCTAGCATCCTTTGTGGTGAGGAAGTAGCCAAGATTATTCAACTATTACTGGAGTACAATCCCGCCCCGCCATTTGATGTCGGTTCGCCAGAAAAAGCGGGGGCACAGTTGGTCGATAAGGCAATCTTATTTATGCAGGGAATATCGAGTTTAGAAGTAGCAAAACAGGCAGTTTGACATGAGCACAACTTCGGAAATCGATCGCGATCGTACTCCCGCACATTGGGTACAGATAGGTTTTTATACAACTTCAATTGTCTTTAACCTCTGCTTGATTGCTCAGTTATTAACAGTTGGAGTTGCCTACTTCAATGACCCTTCCTGGTGGAATATTCATGTTTGGCTAGTGCGAGGCTATGGTGGATTGTCATTAATATTATGGGGATGGTCATCGCTCGCCCCATTCTCACGCAAAATACGACATCTCGCTGCCACTCTACCTGTGCTGCTTGGGCTGCAATTTGTCAGCATTCATCTCAAAACACCTCTCCATATAGAGGTGTTCCATCCTCTGATTGGATTTTCGCTCCTCTATGTTTCTTCAACCCTTGTACACAGCACATCGCGCATTTTATCACCCACCAACTATCAGAATGAGCAAGCTTGAGAGTTAGAAATGACGCAAGATGCAATTTTTACTCCCTTCTTTGCAACAGTGCAGCACTTATCCACTTTGGCACAATTGATTAACCTCGCTCAAATGAGCTAGAACTTGTCAACAGTCGCCGAACAATGAGCGTGCAGCGGAAAGGCCGCCCTATTTCTGCGTGCGAGTTCGGGGTCTTGTGGGGCGGTCTGCCGCTGAAATGAGTCATGCAATTACGATCGCGATCGTAATTGCAATACCCAATACTTCAAAATTACCAGTTGGTCGATCGCACGATCGCAAGTTTTGATTCGATCGGGCTCTTACAGACAAAAAACATAGCAAGAAAACCCCCAAATCCCGTTGAAAAATGGGGTTTGGGGGTTTTCGTTGAGGCTGGGAAGCATTGTCATCCGGCTGATATCGTTACCGATCGCGATCTTGGACGGAATTTTCCCATGTAGATGAACCGTGGATTGCAGCGGCCCAGGAACCGCCACAGCAACGAACCCCTCAACTCCCGGAAGCGATTCGCATCGCAATATCGGCGTACTGTAGAAGTTCTCACCACATTTGCCGACAGATGAATCGGTGAATTCTTATGTGCGGGAATCAGCGGCAATTTCTTGATTTTGGTTGAATTTGGTAATGAATTATACGCGAATAGAATAGTTCTATTTTACATTTGTTTTGGGCGTTTTTTCAGGGAATGACATCCAGAAAAGTTCTTGCTATCATCGACGAACAAGAGCGTTGAGGCTGCATAGATGACTGGCAAAGCTCAGACTGGGACTAGACAATTATTGCTTAGGTGTTGGTTGACTTTAACGAAATGGCGATCGCTCAGTGTCCTCTGCGTTTTGACACTGGCGGTTAGCCTGATTGTGAATGCCTGTAACCTGGCATCACAGCAACTTGCTCCCTTGCGAGTGGGAATCCTTAGTTGGGCAGGATTTGATATTGCACTTTATGCTCAGGAAGCGGGATTATTCAAACAGCGCGGATTAGATGTACAATTCATTCGATTTGAGAATAATCAAGATTCAACTCGCGCCATGCTGCGCGGTAATTTGGATGCTAATTTTACCTCTTTGTGGGATGTGATCCAGTCTGATTCGGGGAATGATAAGCCTGTGGTGCTGATGGTAACAAATATTTCTCATGGGGCTGATGGTATTGTGGCTCAACCTGGAATCAAGTCAGTGGCAAACCTTCGCGGTAAAAGAGTGGGATCGAAACTTGGAACAGTAAATCATCTGATTTTATTAGAAGCTCTCAAGTTGCACCAGATCAAACCCGAAGAAGTCAATATTGAAGATATTTCTAACGAGAAATCGGTTGATTTGATGCAGAAGAAACGTTTAGATGCCGCCGTACTCTGGCAACCGTTGCTAGGGGAAACGGCTCAAAGTATTAAGGGTAATATCATTTACACTACTCAGGAAATTGATAGTTTAATCGTTGATACGTTGGCTTCTAGGTCAACTATTACTCGCACAAAAAAAGCTGAATTTAAGCAATTTATTATGGCTTGGTTTGATATTATGAGCGCAGTGGAAACAAAGCCAAATGAAGTGTTTCAAAAGGTGGGAAAAAGCCTGGGACAGAAGAGTGAGGCTTTTGCTAAAGATTACGCTGGTCTTAAAAAGGGTGACATTGCTATGCAACAACAGATGTTTAAGTCTGGTCGCTTACCAGAAGCGATCGCTCAAATGGCTAAACTATTGAAATCTGACCCTCGTGGCGGACGGATACCGCGTCAGGATGTGGAGATTAACACTGAGATCGTAACTACAGCAATCAATGAGTGGAAATTATGACGAAATTCCTGCATCCCCATAGCTTGTCGCGGCGCTTGCTGGTTAGCGTTGGGTTGTCGATTACCACAGTTGGACTGGCAACTCTGGGACTTAACTATCGGCTGATGCAGTCTGACTTAGCAACGCAAGTTCATAACCGGGCTCAATCGATTACACAATCGCTAGAGTTTTCTACAGAAGGCTTACTAGAGTTGGAGAATAAAAGCATTCTGCGACGGGTTGTGCAAAATTTTGCCACGATGCCCGGTGTGGTGGAAATTGCGATTGTCGATCCATCTGGGATAGCGATCGCCCGCAGCCCTCAGAATGCGACTAATCAGCCATACACTTCCATCTATCCACAACTCGCACAACCACTTTACCAAGCGGCGACCACAGGCATTGAAGTCAGCCACAATATGGTCGTGGACAGCAAGCCTGCGATCGCGCAAATTCTGCCTTTTAGTAGTACCTTGTTTGGCACATCCCAACGACGGGGAGTGGCGATCGCCCTACTCGATCTCAACCAAATGCAGCAAGCTGCTGACAAAACCTTCATTACCTCAACTTTGTCATTGCTAGTTGGCATCATCACCATTTTGTTAATCATGGGGATACTCCTTCAGAAGAATGTATTGCAACCCTTGCGGGACTTGAATGAAGCAGTTTCCCAAAGTAAAAAAACTGGCATTTTTCCTATGCCAAAGACGATTCCAGCTAACGAAATTCAATTTTTGGCAAGCACATTTGAGGAAGTATTCCGACAATTGGAAATCCACGAGCAACTCACCGCCGAAATAGCTCAACGGAAACAGATAGAAACCACATTACGGGATAGCGAAGCCAGAGAACGAGACAAATCTCAGCAGCTTGAGCAGGCAATTGAGCATTTAAAACTAACGCAATCCCAACTGATTCAGACGGAAAAAATATCATCCTTGGGGCAATTAGTTGCAGGAGTAGCCCATGAAATTAACAATCCTGTCGGCTTCATTCATGGCAATCTAATTCATGTACAATATTATGCTGACAGTCTATTAAATTTGGTACACCTATATCAAAAGCATTATCGAAACCCAATTGGCGAAATTGAGAAAGAAGCAGAAAATATTGACCTAGACTTTTTGCAAGATGATTTACCTAAAATCCTGAGTTCAATGAGAATTGGTACCGATCGCATTCGCCAGATTGTGCTGTCACTCCGCAATTTTTCCCGGATGGATGAGTCAGAATTTAAAAAAGTTGATATCCATGAAGGAATTGATAGCACGCTGTTAATTTTGCAACATCGTCTCAAAGCGAGGCTAGAACATCCAGAAATTAAAGTCATTCGAGACTATGGTGATTTACCGCTAGTTGAGTGTTATGCCGGGCAACTCAACCAAGTATTTATGAATATTTTGGCAAACGCTATTGATGCACTCGAAGAAATAAATACTCAACGGGTAGCTTGCTCGATCGAGAAAAAGCCCTGTTGTATTACAATTAGTACCTCGGTGGTAGATTCGCAATGGGTTAAAATTGCGATCGCCGATAATGGCAATGGAATTCCAGAATCAATTCAAACACAGATATTCAATCCATTTTTTACAACAAAGCCTGTAGGGAAGGGAACCGGAATGGGAATGGCGATTAGTTATCAAATTATTACTGAAAAACATGGTGGGACGCTTAGGTGTTTTTCGACGCCAGAAAAAGGGACGGAGTTTGAGATTTGTATTCCTGTTAAGCATGAGGGATTGACGATGGGGAAAGTTTCGGTATAATTATTGTTTTTAATACTTGATTGTAAAAATATTATTATCTGTTTGCGATCGCACTTAGGTAAGTATGACAGATTGGCGGTGTTGTTGAGTATTCATAATGCAGAGGCGATCGCCCCCGACCGAAAATTGACAATCGATCAAAATTGTGCTATCATTTAAATATTTTGAGACCAAAAAAATTGGAATTAATCAACTACTTGATTTAGCTGAAAAGGCCAAAGGGATAGCAAATAAAGATATGCTTGAGGTAATTTATCATAACTTACCTAAAGTGAGTAAAATGTATGAGGCAACTCTTGGTCTTTTGTTTCCAAGTATTTCCGAACTCCAGAAAGATATATCAGTAAGACATGATATCGTTCATAGGAATGGGAAAACTCAAGAAGGTAATGAGATTATTGGCGTTGCTTAATCAGGGTATGAAAAAAAATAACTTTAAAATCCCCAAGCTTTGTGGATACTGGTTTCCATGACTGGCATATTTAGCCTTTCATACCCTAAATCAGCAACGCCTGAGATTATTTTGGACGATAAATCCATAGATCGGGTAATTGATAGGGTGGAGAGTTTTCTCAATGAAATTGACCAAAAGTTAAAGGAGAAGGGCAAGTCTTCTGAGCCTGATAGCGCAAGCTAACAGTTCCCAATTTTGTTTAAAGGCGCTGACTAGGAACATTATTCCGAAACAAGAAGTCTGTTTAGGTTGTCTATTTTCGTCCGAGTCAAGCAAATTCAGTTAGGAGTAACTTTGATGTCGAATCCTACAATTGAAGCAAAAATCAGTCTCCCTGCTAATTTACTAGAAGCAACTGATCGAGCAGTAAATCAAGGAAAAGCCAAAAGTCGTGATGAATTTATTATGCGAGCTATTCGTCGAGAATTAGCCGCACTGAAGCGAGCAGAAATTGATGCAGCACTAGCAGAAATGGCAAGCGATCCAGAGTATCAAGCTGAAGTTTTACAAATGGAGGCTGAATTTGCTACAGCTTCTTGGGAGGCGTTTAAATTGGCGGAGTCTCAAGAATGAAAAGAGGAGAGGTTTATATAGCTCGTCTCGATCCTGTGGAAGGTTCCGAACAAGGGGGAAATCGTCCGGTGATTATAGTCAGTCGCGATGCAATTAATGCTAGTAGTCCAGTCGTTTTGGGAGTTCCTTGCACCAGTTATCAACAGGAAAAGCGAATTTTTCCCTCTCAGGTTTTGATTAAAGCTCCTGATGGAGGATTAGACAGGGATTCAATTGTTAAAGCGGATCAAGTGCGGGTATTGGCAAAAACTAGACTTTTGCGAATGCTGGGAAAGCTTTCAGAGGCAAAAATTGCCCAACTTAATCGCGCTTTATTGATTGCTTTAGATTTACCAGGACAAGATGATGAGGAAAGTTGAAAAATGGCCGACTAAGTATCGAGTGACCTTTGCTTGTTGTTTCAACAGTATCAATTTATAAAGATATCGTAGCACCTTAACTCACCCTTTACCCCTTTCTCCTTTCAACCTTAAAAACATCCTCAATCGTTTTCCCCGCCGTTTTCTCCTCCCACCCCATCGCCATCAAAAAACTCTCAGCCGACTGAGTTTCCACCACATCCACCCCCCATTCTCCCGGTTGCAACGCATCAGCACCGCTACTCAATGGCGGAGTCTTCTTTAACCCCGCTACAATCAAAATATCAGGAAAAAAATCATCAGTTTTCCCCTGACTCAATCGCAATACCCAATACTTTAAAATTACCAGTGGGTCGATCGCCAATACCTTAACGGCACTTTCTTCTTCTTTGCTACTCATACCCCATAATCTGAAACCCACGGATCGAGCTTGAATTCTGACGCTAAAAATTCAATAAAACAAACTATTTTTGCCGGATAAAAACGACTGCGACGATATACCGCCTGAATTTGCAAGGGAGTCGGCTGATAATCCTCCAACACAACCTTGAGATCGCCCCGGTAAATCTCATCACCAAACATCCAGACCGGCGCTACCGCAATGCCCAAACCCGATAACACTGCTGCTCGAATCGCCACAGAACTATTAGTTTGAAAACAGCCCTCAACCCGCACCTTAATAGTACCATCTGTTCCTTGAAAATGCCACTCATTGCCCGTTGCTAGATGGGTATAGACAATGCAATCATGATCTACTAAATCATCCGGTTTTTTGGGTTCTCCCGCTTGCTCAAAATAGCCTGTTGTTGCCACTGTGACGCGGCGAGTCGTGCCGATGCGATCGCCAATCAGGGAACTATCCAGACGATTACCAATGCGGATCAAAAGGTCTAAACCATCCTCTACAATGTCCACAAAATGATCCGCCATCATCAGATGGATCTTGACATCGGGATAGCGTTTCATAAAGGCTTTTAAACGGGGGACAATCTGCATTTGCCCAAACAGCACAGGACAGCCCAATCGTAAAATTCCTGTAGCCCGTTCTTTCCCTGTTAAACTGGCCTCCGCTTCGGCGACGGTTTCCAAAATTTGCTGACAGTATTGATAATATTTTTTTCCCTCCTCGGTCAAACTCAAATGGGTAGTAGAACGAGTGAGTAATTGTACCCCCAAATATTTTTCCAGAGCGGCGATTTGCTTACTAATGGTCGGTTGCGTCGTCTGTTGTTCCCGCGCTACGGCAGAAAAACTATTCATTTCGATCGCCCGAACAAAACTCTGCATACACGCAATTCGATCCATACAGCACCTATTCCAAAATGGCATATAGTATATTCTATTTTGCCTGCTTCCCAAAGAAAATGAAATAGATGATGATAGCCTCATCAACTGTTCTCACCCCAAAAACGCAGATGTTAAAACTCAAATCCCTCAGTCCTCTGTTCGCTCCCCTAGCCCTCGCTAGCGTTATCAGTGTGGGAGATGTGGCTGTACATAGCTTTTTGCCCCAATTCCAAAATACGGCGATCGCAGCCCCGGAAATGACGGTTCAGCAAAAGATCGATATCATCAGTAAAAGTAAAGGACAAGTTGGTAGTGGCGACCAATTACGGCGATTTTTCTATGGAGATTTGTTACCATTAGGAGTACAACCCGGTGGAGCAGGCATGGTGGTGAATCTCTACAACAAAGCCAACGATGTTACCTTCTCCTACTGTGCAACCTATGATGTCGTCGTAGCTGTGAAAAAAGGCAAGGTGCCGATGTTTCCAGCCGCTGAAGTCAAGTAATTTGTCTTTCCCCTTGCTGATGGAATGTGAGGGTAAATTTCCTATATTTTTATAGGAAAATCCTGTGAATTTACAACTTGAACTCTCTAAATTTAAACGGGAATTTTTTACAAAAATTCCCCCGGAAAAAGCGGCAATCATGCAAGGAGCAACCCAAGCTTTAGCGAAGGAATTTCAAAATCGAAGAGCCTTGAGAATTGACGATGAAGCCCCCGATTTTGTGCTACAAAATACTGACAGTCAGCAGATTAGTCTTTACGATAAATTAAATCAAGGAGCGGTTCTTCTCTGTTTTTATTTTGGCAGTTGGTCTCCCTATTGCAATCTAGAATTACGGGCTTATCAGGGGCTATTACCCAAAATTCAGGCATTAGGAGCTTCGGTTTTAGCCATTTCTCCCCAAACGATTGATGCTTCCCGAAAAACAGTCCTCAACAACGGACTTTCCTTTGATGTCCTCAGTGATGCGGGTTGTCAAATTGCCCGTGATTATGGTATTGTCTTTGAAATTCCCGATCGCCTTCGACTGCTTTATACCGAACTGGGTCACGCTCTCCCCGATTACAACGGGACGGAAAATTGGCTGTTACCTGTTCCTGCAACTTTTATTATCGATCGCCGTCGTCATATTGCCCTAGCTCATATTGACGTGGACTATACTAAGCGTTATGAACCAGCCGATGCGATCGCCATTTTATTGTCCCTGTTTGTGGCTGCTTAGTTCTCATTAATTTTGATTGTCCGTGAATCGTTCATTAATGGATCTTTAACATGGAACTTCAAGATACATTGGCTTTATTACATCCGGCGATCGCCATTATTGTGGTCTTTCCCTTAATCGGAATTGTGCTGAATCGCGCCCTACTCACCCGTCAGCGTCGCCTGCAAGTCGCCGATGGGGAAAAAAGTAAAATTCCGCCAGTAGTAGGTTCTGAGCACGTAGCGATCGGTAATTGGTTGAGCGGCTCAGTGGTAGGGGTTGCCCTACTGGGAATGGCCTATCCCATCTTCTCAAAAATGCTCAGTAACGACACATTGACCAAAGAACCCTTTCGAGTCTTTTTTGCGATCGCCATTTTCCTGTTAACCATTGCTTCTTTCACACTACTATTTAAGGCAAGAGTTAAACTATGGCGAGGCATTTTTGCTGCTTTTACGGGCATGGGATTGATTATTTTAGGAGCTCAGCCAGAAATTTATCGTCGGGATAATGAATGGTTTGTTTCGCATTATTACTACGGTATTACAGCCGCTTTATTGATGATTTTTTCATTGGCGATTGTTCAAGATATTTATCAGGATAGACAAAATCGCTGGCGCACCGTTCATATCATCCTCAATTGTTTTGCTCTACTGCTTTTTATCGGTCAGGGAATGACGGGTGCAAGGGATTTACTAGAGATTCCCCTCCATTGGCAAGAACAGTATATTTATCAATGTGATTTTGCTAAAAAAACCTGTCCCCAACCCAAATAAAACGGTGATTTGAAAATGATGAAAGCAAGAATTTTTGCCCTAGAAGCTTATGTGCGTTTCTCCGATCGAGTCGCTACGGTGACAGAAATTATTCAGACTGAAAATTCTAGCATCGCTATTTGGGGAGTCAAGCCTGGTCAAATTGTTAAAGCTCATTGTCACCCCGACGGACAAGATACTTGGGTGATGCTCCGGGGCACTTTGACGTATTATTTAGGCAATGGTCAAAGCCAAAGCTTGAATGCTGGTGAAGTTGCGATCGCAGAAAAAAATCAGATTCATGGGGCAGTGAATGACAATAGTGAAGATGCTGTGTTTATCTCCATTTATTCTGCTCCCCAGATTGGCTATGAAAAGGCATCACCTTAAGCTAATCTTTGTGTCATAAAATCCCAATCAATAAACAGCATGAAAGTTGCCAATAAAGTACATGAGTTTTTAATGCAAGTTCCTAGCCCAATGTATCTTGGCATTGCTGTTTTGATTTTTGCTGCTTCTAATTCCATAACTCGTAAAATTGTGGAAATTGGACAAAATCATGCTATCAATGGCATAAATCCTATCTCACTGTGCAATGTTTTATTTGTGGGTAATATTTGTGCTTTGGGGTTAATGACTCTAATTTTTTATAAAGACTGGGAACCGAATACTCTGAAAGCTCTGACTCGTAAAGATTGGATTAGTTTAACTATTACAGGTATTTTATCGGGGGCGATCGCTCCAGCGTTAATTTTTACAGCCCTGGGACAGACAAATATTACCAATATCGTTTTAATTGGGCGTATCGAACCAATTTTAACCCTTGTGTTGGGTGTTTGGCTGTTGGGTTCGCGGGTCGATTTTTGGGCAAGTGCAGGCTCTCTGATTTCCTTGGCTGGGGTGATAGTGACTGCTTTTTTAGGTAGTTCAGGGCAGATGATGACGATGGCTGGATTTCAAATTGGAACAGGAGAAATTTTTGTGGCGATCGCTGCTATCATTGGTTCCATTTCCACCGTCGTTGGTAAACTGCAATTACAATCGATTCCCTTGGGAATTTTTATGATTTATCGCAATATTCTGGGGACGGTGATTTTTTTCCTATTGGCTAATCTCCTTTACGGGCCAAACCATTTTGCAGAAGTGTTATCTCCTTTTCTTTGGCAATGGATGATCGTCTATGCGGCGGTTATTGTCGTCATGGGTCAATTATGTTGGTTAGCGGGTTTAAAAAATGCGACTTCAACGGAACTCAATTTAGCCAGTTTATTGAACCCAATTGCAGCTATAATAATGGCTTATTTGATTTTAGGGGAAACTCCTACTTTAGCTCAATATTTAGGGGGAAGTTTATTGTTTCTCGGGGTTATCTTGGGTTTGGTTGGCAACCTATATCAGGCTAAAATAAATCGAGAATTAGTTAAGCCCAGTCCTCGCGATGCAATGGAAATGGCGATCGGTTTCCGAGGAGTTTAATGTTTTTTTCTGAACCTAAAGCGGAGTATCGGAAAACTTAAAGCGGATCGAGGACTCGGCTATACTCCAATTGTTCTACGAAGAGTGCGATCGTCCCCTCGCAAGTTGTGATTTGAACTGGATGCGAGGAAGAAAACCCTCAAACCAGATTTTTAAACGGGTTTGGGCGTTATTTACTTTTGTAATGCCGATCGAGCTTTTAGGATTCTTATGACTTCAGATCGAGCAGTTTGCGCTAATTGATACCCATATCGATTAATTAATAATTGTGCCTCATCAAATTGTTTGATATCTACACAAAACGAGAAGTTGTTAAGATTCAGCAGCCAGATCGAATCCTGAAATAGCTATTGCCGAATCGGGATCTGAATCACAAACTCAGTGCCCGCTTCAGGTGTAGAAAAACACTTGATTTTACCGCGATGTTTTTCAGTAATGATTTGATAACTAATAGACATCCCCAAACCCGTACCTTTACCGATCGGTTTGGTAGTGAAAAAGGGGTCAAAAATGCGCTGCTTCACTGAGTC
>NZ_JAUBPE010000109.1:0-16420 GCF_036700565.1 Microcoleus pseudofavosus SVA1_A4 | reverse complement strand
ACTGTAATTAACTCATAATTTTGCCGGAAATATCATTATACTATGTATTTGTGTAATTAATTCTGTCTGACTACTTAATGGATTCATCGGCGGAGCAGTGGGCGAGCCGCTGCCTTACGGCTATGCAGATGACGGTTTCGGGGGAAGAGTTAGAGACTCCGGTGCAGATGCTTTTGTTGTCAATTTTGATTGGTTGCTGACCCGAAATTTTGGTTTATTCGGGCGGTATTCCTACGGGCAACTTGAGGTAAATCCGGTAAATCGCGATCGCTCTGGCGGAGATATTAAGGTACAGTCTTTTCAAGTCGGGATGGGATTTCCCGATTTGGGAAAAAAGGGCGCGCTGGGTGTACTTTCATTTGTGATTCCCCACGATTACATATCGGGCCGCAGATTTTTGCTGTCGGGCGGGGGTAATGGAGGTACTCAGTACGAGGTAGAGGGTTCGTACTATTACCTGATTACTAATAATATTGCGATCGTCCCGGCATTTTATGCTATTTTCAATGCCAACAATTTTGATGGCAATCCGACTGTATTTGTGGGAAATCTTCGCACTCAGTTTAGCTTTTAAGGGAGTGCTATTCCGATAGTCCGCCAGTCCGACAGTCCGACAGTCGGACAGTCCGACAGGGGTTGAAAACCCCTGTCTCATAGCTAAAGTCCTCTAAAAGAGGACTGCAATTGTTTTCAATTTGTCTCAAACTCTTTAGTCGGTTTCAACTCACATCTTGCACCATTCTCAAGAACAGGCAAGATGCCTGTTCCACAAAGAGTGAATTTTCTTGTGGAACAGGCATCTTGCCTGTTCCTAAACAAGTAATTGAGAATGGTGCAACATCTCAGTTTCAACCGACTTTCGCTTTGAGGCAGGGGTTTCAACCCCTGCCGTACTGAGTCGAAGCGCCTCCCTACAGATGTCGCCTGCAATCTATACCTATCTGGTGCAGAAACGTCAATTTGCTGTATGATTGATCATGAGTCAGCCAAAACCTGCTGTCATTTAAGAGAAAAATTTTAGAGATGAGGCTGAATCAACAACTTTTAACAATAGTAAACTAACTTTATTTTAAACTGAAGGATAACTGATTTTGGGCCTTTCATTTCGCGCGATTCGCCGCACTCAATCCCTCCACGAACAAACTTACCAAGCTCTCCGAACTGCTATCCTGTCGGGGGAATTAGCAGGTGGAGAACGCCTGATCGAAACACAACTGGCCCAAATGCTAAACGTCAGCAGAACTCCTGTGAGAGAAGCTTTGTGCCAACTGCAACGAGAGAATTTAGTGACTGCCGATCGGAATAATGGATTGCGCGTCGCTACGCTTTCGATCGCCGATGCTGCGGATCTTTACGATTGTCGGCTCGCTTTGGAACAGTTATCGGCGGCCGGGGCGAGTCAAAATGCTACACCCGCTCAATTGAAACAACTCGAATCGATCGTCCAGCAGGCAGAAAGTACAACACCCTTGCGATCGGGCGAACTCACCAACTATCAATTGCTGTACGCAGACTGCCAATTTCACCGCTTGCTAGCGCAAAGTTCCGGCAATCCTTGGTTGGTAACTCTGTTGGATCAGGTGTTTGACAAAATGATATTAGTGCGGCTCCGCACAATGCAATACAATCCGGGAGTATTGGAAATTCGCAGCGAACACCGCCGCATTTATCAAGCTGTGAGCGAACAGAATGCTGCCGCCGCAGGGCAAGCAATTAAAGAACATTTAATCGCCAGCAAAGCGCGGGTAATTAAAGAAATTCAGGAGATAGAACAGCAGCACGGGAAAATAGATAAGTTAAAATAAAGGCGATCGTACCATTAAAAAGAATCTCTCCCGATCGCCAGAGCGACAATCTCAATTCGCGACAATCTCAATTAACGATCGCGAGCGGGACGCTCGCACTGTAATATGTCAGCAAATTATCCGCGAGAATTAATCGGTTACGGGCAAAATCCGCCCCACCCTAAATGGCCCGATCGAGCACGCATAGCCGTGCAATTTGTCATCAATTACGAAGAAGGCGGAGAAACCTGCATCCTGCACGGAGATGCGTCTTCGGAAACGTTTCTGTCAGAAATTGTCGGGGCCGTCCCCCTATCGGGACTGCGCCACATGAATATGGAATCCTGTTACGAATACGGCAGTCGGGCCGGTTTGTGGCGGCTGCACCGGATGTTTACTTCTAGGAGAATTCCGGTAACAGTTTACGGGGTGGCGATGGCATTAGAAAGGCATCCCGAAGCAGTAGCAGCGATGTTAGAGGCCGATTGGGAAATTGCCAGCCACGGCTACCGCTGGATCGATTATAAGTATTTTGGAGAAGAAGCGGAACGGGAGCACTTGCACAGGGCGATCGCCCTCCATACGCAAGTTACAGGCAGCCGTCCCCTCGGCTGGTATACCGGGCGCACGAGCCCCCATACTCGCAAGCTAGTAGCCGAGGAAGGCGGTTTTCTCTACGATGCCGACAGCTACGCGGATGACCTGCCTTACTGGGTGTACGAGTGCTCGCGACCCCACCTAGTAATTCCCTACACCCTCGACAACAACGATATGCGGTTTGCCACGAGTCAGGGGTTTAATTCCGGCGATCAGTTTTTTGCTTACCTGCGGGATGCTTTCGACTTACTCTACGCCGAGGGCGAGACAGCGCCCAAGATGATGAGTGTGGGACTCCACTGCCGTTTGGCGGGCAGGCCGGGGCGCGCTGCTGCGCTGGCGCGTTTTTTGGATTACGTGCAGCAGCACGAAAAGGTGTGGGTATGCCGCCGCATCGATATTGCCCGACACTGGCACGAACATCACAAGCCGTAGCATTTTCAAGAACAAGCAAGATGCCTGTTCCACAACCACTCAACTTGATTGTGGGTGGGCGTCTCGCCCGCCGCCCAAACAAACAGGCAAGATGCCTGTTCCACAACCACTCAATTTGATTGTGGGGTGGGCGTCTCGCCCGCCCCCCGATGCCAGCGGAATCAGTTAATTTGCCCTGCGTTAACCGCGCTGGCTTTATAAGCGGCCCACCCACCTCGATCGGAAATATCTTCCCATTGGTACTTGTCCACCAACTCCTGCGGGTACAAGAAAGCCGTCAACACTTCCCCGTCCTCCAAAACCACATCCGACGGATACATATACGGCGGTTCCCCCGCTGCAAGCTGTTCAAATTGCTCTGGAGTCAGTTCGTACACTTCGCCCGGAATTGATACGCCGGAGGCGGCCACTTCGTAAATTGCAGGATGCCAGCCATTTTCTGCGGAGTGCAAGCGGTAAATCGGACGAGTTTTCGCTTCTCTGATAAACTTGGCTTCTCCAAGGTTGCTGTTGTCCGGCTGACCCCGAAGGGCAGAACCGCAAATGAACACTCGTTTGGCTGCAATTGCTGTTTGACTCATATCCACACCCGATCAAAAATTGTGCTTTTTTGTACAGTTAAATCGCCGCGATCGCCTTTATTCTGCTTACTGTGTTTTGTATACAGCAGTTTAAGTGCCAAAGCCATCGATTTTTGTAAACAAGGCTACATTGTTTCGCCCATTTAAATGCTATTGCATACAGTATACAACAATTAGTTAAATCAATCAATAGCAGAACTTTAGATGACAGTTACATTAACACTTTCAGTCAACGGCTCGCGCCTCAACCGCAGCATTGCCCAACTCGCCCAAATCGGCAAACTGCCGGGAGGAGGCGTCAGTCGGGTAGCATTTACCAAAGCAGATTTGCTGGCCCGCCAACTCGTTGAATCTTGGATGGTAGAAGCAGGGATGACAGTTCGCATTGACGCGGCGGGGAATATTATCGGTCGATATCCCGGAAAGCGCGAAGGTGCAGCGCTAGCCACAGGTTCTCACATTGACACCGTTCCTGTGGGCGGCCATTACGACGGAGTTTTGGGAGTTTTGGCGGGGATTGAAGTGGTGCGGGTACTGCACGAAAATAACCTGCGCTTGGAACATCCCATTGAGACGATCGTATTTACTGACGAAGAATGCACCGTTATCGGCTGCAAAGCAATGGCCGGAAATACAGTCAGCGACGCGGCATATTACCGACGCAGCGACGGTACTTCCATTGAAACTTGCTTGGGCAAAATTGGCGGAGATTGGTCAAAAATTGGGGATGCCAAACGCCATCCCCAAGAAATAGCAGCTTTTGTAGAACTGCACGTCGAACAAGGAGGCGTTTTGGAAAGTACCGGCGACGAAATAGGAGTAGTCAAAGGCATTGTCGGACAGTACCGCTATGCAGTGACGGTAATGGGTCGCCCCAATCATGCCGGATCGACGCCGATGCACGCCCGAAAAGATGCGCTGGTAGCTGCTGCCCAAATGGTACTCGCAGTCAACAAGTTGGGAGTGGAAACACCCGGAGAACAGGTAGCAACGGTGGGTTACTTAAATGTGTCGCCGAATGCTACAAATATTGTGCCGGGAAAGGTGGATTTTAAAATCGACTTGCGCGATATATCTCAAACTCATTTGGAAGAGTTGCTGGCAAAAATGAAACAGGAGTTTGGGGCGATCGCACTTGCCACCAAAACCGAAGTTGAAATGACCGAAATGCTGCACGTATTTCCGACGCTAGCAGCACCAAAAATTCAAAATGCAATTGCAGAAGTTTGCCGGGAATTAAGCTTGAGTTACACGCATTTAATCAGCCGCGCCGGACACGACGCTCAAGAAATCGGACGGTTTGCCGATATGGGGATGATTTTCGTTGCTTCTCGCGGTGGCATCAGCCATGCAGAAGATGAATATACTTCCCCCGAACAGTGCACTCAGGGAGCAAATGCGCTGTTGCAAACGTTCTTGAAGCTCGATATAATTTACGACTAGGGCGGCCGAATAAGCGATGGTTTCAGCAATTCAAAACGTCCTAAAAACATAGGTTAGTTGACAAAATTCAGATGACAGATAATAAAGATAATGCCCGATTCCCGATGCCAGATTCCCGATTCCCTATAACAATATCTTCAAAAATCTTACTCGCCAACATCTTCGCCAAATTAACAGGTACTGCATTGCCGACCATCTTATATCCATCAGCAATCTGCTTGTACTTAAAAATAAAATCATCGGGGAAAGTCTGAATTCTCGCACATTCCCTGACAGACAATCTGCGGTAAGGCTGAGGCGAATTAGGATCGAAAATGCGTTTATCCTTAGCAACTAAAATCATTTTATTAGCTTGAGGGTGGAGAGGTGCGTGTCGGCCGCTCGCCTGAATTGTAAAAGAAGGTTCCGACCAACTTCTAACTCGATTACGCGACATATAAATACTGGAAAATCCCAAATCGGCACATTCGTGATTGGGAATAAACGGGTGATAGTTATCTACTTTACCTTTAATTGGAATTGGCGCGATCGACTCCAAATCAGAAATCGCATTTTTCAAAGTCAAAACCTCCTTCCCAGGTTCGGGAAACTCAAAACCAAAACCCAGATTCTGACGATAACCGATCACAATCACCCTTTGCCTATCTTGTGGCACACCAAAATTTTTAGCATTCAGCAATTTGAACGAAACCCGATACCCAATTTCCTCAAACTGCGATAATATATAAGTGAAAGCATCCTGATTTCTGGGCGCTAAGATACCCCTAACATTCTCAGCTAAAAAAAACAAAGGCTGCTTGTCTCGGACTATTCTGATATACTCCCAAAAAAGCTGACCTCGACTGTCATCAATTCCCCGTTTCGCGCCCGCCGCACTCCAACTTTGACAAGGAGGCCCGCCAATAATCCCAACACATTCAGGAATTTCATCAAAATTAATTTTTCTGATATCTCTGCGCTCTAAAATAGTGTCAGGATGATTGAAATTATATGTATCCCAAATAGTGCGATCACACTCATTCGCCCAAAAAATATTAAATCCCGCTTGTCGAAAACCCAAATCCAACCCACCACATCCTGCAAACAGAGATATGATATTCATAATGCCTTTGCCTTTAGTGTTAGATTTTGTAAGTAATAATTTTAGCAGGTATGAGGTTTTCAGGATTATCGGGACATTTAATCGACTGAGTATTAATATTAAATCCTGGAACTGATATGGATTCGATCATTGTTCTGCTGTCAAGTGAAAAAGACAAATATTTACTTTCCTTCATTATGGCGATTATCTGAAAATTTTTCTTAGGGTCATATCCTGTATCTAGATAATTAAAAATACTGGAAGGATGATTGATGACCCACATTCCTCTAATTCTTAAGGATGTTATACTTAAAGGGTCTACTTTATTTACTCTACCTAACTCTTCGGTTTCACTAGATTTGACATCGGAAATTGCATTAATGCCACTGGCTATCTGATCTTTAATCCCTTCATAATATTCTTTGCTAGCAGCATAGCAGTCACCATAAATAAGCCATAGGGTTTTCAGATTTTCTTTTGAATTGTCATTACTTGTGACTCCAATTGCATAAAGAATATCCTTCTCTGTCCATGCTTCACAATCACGACAAGCTGCGACAATTTGTGGATTGTTAGAAAATAATTTTGATTTGGGATAGGAACTATTTAACTGAATCTGACCGCTGAAAGTTTTTATTTTATTAACTTCTATGACATCGCCATTTCTGAGCATTAAATCTGGAGGATTACTCTGATTGCGACGAATCCAAGAAAATACTTCATCGTACTTTTCAGGTTTGCTGAGTTCCGCTTCATTTATAGCATTAGCAAAAGCATCCTTGACAAGATACTCGAATGCCTTTGCCTTACTCATATTGCTTTGGACTTTAGAATAACTGAGTAAGTCAGGTTTAGGGTTATTTATAATTGTAGCGATCGCTTGCAGTATATTCGT
Source organism: Microcoleus pseudofavosus SVA1_A4 (assembly GCF_036700565.1). Classification (NCBI taxonomy): domain Bacteria; kingdom Bacillati; phylum Cyanobacteriota; class Cyanophyceae; order Oscillatoriales; family Microcoleaceae; genus Microcoleus; species Microcoleus pseudofavosus. The sequence goes on along the minus strand of NZ_JAUBPE010000109.1, from coordinate 9,604 downwards.
CATTGGTTATAAAAAATAGAGAACCCAATGTAACCAGAGCTAATCATAGCAGAGATCCTCAATGAATGCAAACTCCATCCTCAAATCTTACCAACACTTCGGCGTCCACCTCGGCCTCGAAAGAATTCACCAACTCCTCGAAAAACTCGACAACCCCCATAAACAAATACCCATTATCCACGTTGCCGGTACAAATGGCAAAGGTTCCGTTTGCGCTTATCTCTCATCCGTACTCACAGAAGCAGGTTATCGAGTCGGGCGCTACACATCCCCGCACTTAATTGATTGGACAGAAAGAATTTGCATCAACCAAAAACCAATTTCCCCAACTGAACTACAAGAATACCTCGAACGAGTAATCGCCGCCACTCAAAACCACACCGAAACCCCCACCCAATTTGAAATCATCACCGCCGCCGCGTGGCTGTACTTCGCCGAACAAAAAGCAGACATCGCAGTCATAGAAACCGGATTGGGAGGAAGGCTAGACGCGACTAATGTTTGCGAAACACCACTCGCCAGCGCCATCACATCCATCAGCCTCGAACACTGGCAAATACTCGGCCCCACCCTCGCCGATATTGCTGGGGAAAAAGCCGGAATCCTCAAAGCAAAATGTCCGGCAATTATCGGAGAATTGCCAGAAGAGGCTAGAATAGCGATCGAGAAACGCATTCAAGAATTAGACTGTCCCGCAACTTGGGTAAAACCGGCAATAGATTTGGGACAAGGATTAGCAGAATATCAGTTAAATGAAAATGCGGTTAAAATAAAATATCAATTGCCGCTGCTGGGAAAAATTCAACTAATGAATTCAGCAATTGCGATCGCAACTATTGAAACTCTGCAAAACCGAGGATGGCAAATTTCCCAAACTGCGATCGAAAACGGTATCGCCAAAACCCAATGGCCCGGAAGACTCCAGCAGACAACTTGGAAAAACCGCAATATATTAATTGACGGCGCGCACAACCCAGCCGCAGCGATCGCCCTGCGCGAATATGTAGATAATCTTAACAGTTCCCAGCCACCAATTAACTGGGTAATCGGCATTCTTGCGACTAAAGACTGCGATGATATTTTGAAAGCATTACTCAAAAAGGGCGATCGAGTTTATCTAGTTCCCGTACCCGAACCCAATTCAAAATCTCCCGCAGAATTAGCAACCATCGCTAAAAAAATCTGTCCAGAATTAACACTTTGTCAAACTTTTCCTGACTTAACAACAGCCTTAGATGTTGCTGTTGCAGACGACAATTTAACAGTTCTATGCGGTTCCCTGTATCTCGTCGGTCATTTCCTGCAACAACAACTCTCCCATTAAAGTTAATTTGGCAAGATTTTCGGCTGTTTAAACACGGGAAATCCATCAGGAGTTTTGACTATTTTTCCCTGTTGATCCCGTTCGACATCACAGAATACATAGTTATCAGTTTCATCTCGCATTAGAGCAGGTTTTCCGTCAACAATTTGGTACGCTGGACGATAAAATTGAACCAAACCTTGATTTTCCACCATTTGTCCGTTTTCATCGTGCAAAATCGGACAGATAATTAAGTTGCCTTCTGCATCAAAAACCCAAGAATTAGTTGCAGGATCTAGCAACAGTTCCGGGTAAATATGTTGACCGCTAGATGACTTCAGCAATTCACCTGTTTCATCAACCAGCGACATCAAGAAAACTGGTTCTCCTTGAAAATTGCGAAGGAGTTCATTAGTTTGCGGATCGCGTAGAGGAATTGCTCTCGGTGCGGGCAATTCGACATCGGGCAATTCTGGATGTGGCGGGTGCAAACTCGGTAATTCAGCATCTGTTGCCATGTCGTAATGGCGGGTATATTGGAGGGCAGCTTTGGTAAATCCAGCCCGCTGCAACATGGCTTGAATGCCCGGTTTATCGGCTGCAATTAGCAAGTCTATATCGCTGACTTTCATTGTTTTAGCGTGGGCGATCGCAGCTTTTGCCAGCATTTGAATTGCTTCGGATTTCCGGTGTTCTGGCTGGACGTACATCCCCAAAACGGAACCGACGCGGCGGGATTGAAACGGATTTTCAATGTGGTGTTGTTGAATCAAGTATTCGGGGAGATTTGCAGGCGGGGCTTCGTCGTAATAGTAGATAAATAGACAGCCGATAATGCTGTCGCTGTGTTCTAATATCCAGCAGAAAGAAAGTGGTTTTTCGAGTTGGTTGGTGACGTATTTTTCAAAGTCGAAGTTAGGTTTGACAAGCATTGAGGGGTCGATGGATTCGCGTTCTGCGGCGAATGCTTGCCAGAGAGGGGCGAGATCCTTTGCGTCTTCTGCGGTGGCTAGACGGTGGCTGTAAGGGGCGATGGGGGCGATCGGCATAGTTGCGGCTGTCATAGTTTTTTGGGGATGAATTTGCCTCGAAGGTGAAACCCTTCTATTGTGTATTGGGATTTCGCGGGGTATTTTTACGCAAAAGCCGAGTTTTTGTAATAAAAGTTAATATATAGGAATTACGTATGGGGGCCCATAAACCGGGTTTTTACGAAAATACTTGGTTACAGCACGCACAAGTCGCCAAAAACCCGGTTTCTGCGATCGGAGTGGGTAAATCCTGGATGAATCTCGCTACAAAATCGTCAAATAAGTTTCTGTGGGACTGATGGGCAATGGTTTTAAAATTTGATTTTGCAAATCGATTTCTAACCCCAAAGCTTCTAAAGGTATGACTCCCAAAAGAGCATCTTTACCTCCCGGTAACTCCAAGCACTCGAAGGTTCCTTCCCGATCGAACATGGATATGGTAGCATCTCGGAAAATTCGGGCTTTGCCGATGCCCATTGCGGTTGCTACGTCTACTTCTTTGAGGAGTTTCAGTCCGAGTTGGGCGATCGTATCTTGCGGCAAACACAAGGTAGTTGCACCCGTGTCTACTAATACATTTTTGAGGGTAATTGAGCGAATTTGGTCTTCCGATTTTACTCCGGCCTCTGCTAGAATTTGGTCGGCTCGATTAACGATTGTCAGAGTGGCGAAAACTTTTCCCATTACGTTGCTGTTTTGAATTTGCATAGTTGTCTCCTACTGAAGAGTCGGAGTGATTACTTCCTTTAATTGTATCTTGTGTTGAGGGCGATCGCTCCAACAATGGCATTGAGAAATATGGGCACGATCGTTGACTGGGATATCAATCTAATTTATAATTATGGAATAGATACTTTTTGTATCTAATAAAAATTAAATTTTAATCATGTCAGCCAAAGATATATTTCACAACACTGTTCGTTCGGCTTTGGAGAAAGATGGCTGGACAATTACCCACGACCCTCTGTTTTTGCAACCAAGTCAGCGAGCTAAAATGAAGATAGACTTAGGAGCAGAAAAGTTACTTTCGGCTCTTAAGGGCAATCGCCGGATAGCTGTGGAAGTCAAAAGTTTTGTCGGTTTCTCGACAATTTCAGAATTCCATACGGCTGTCGGTCAGTTCTTGAACTATCGGATAGCGTTGGAAAAACTGGAACCAGAACGAGTCTTGTATTTGGCTGTACCTGCGGATGTTTATCGCAACTTTTTTACAGATTCGTTTATTCAAGAGGTAATTGAACGGTTGCAAATTAAGTTGTTAGTTTTTGTTGTTGAAAAGCAGGAGATATCGTTATGGACAGACTAGATTACCGCGAAGTAATTGAAAAAATAATTCAGCAACACGCTAGAGAGCAATCTGAAAAAGACTTGGATCGAGTTGAAGTAGTTTTTGATAAGGAACGCGATCGCTATTTATTGTTGTATGTGGGATGGCACGATGAAGAACGAATTCATGGATGTCCGATTCATATCGATATCAAAGATGGAAAAATTTGGATACAGCAAGATTTTACTGAAGAAGGATTGGCCAATCAGTTGGTGGAACTAGGTGTACCGAAAACGGATATTGTTTTAGGATTTCGAGCGCCTTATGTTCGGCAGTTTACAGGATTTGCAGTGGCTTGAGTTTTGATTTTGAATGGGCGATCGTGCGAGCAGAAGAAACCGGGTTTCTAAGGAATTAGGTGCGATAGATCGCCCTCATATCATCGACGCGATCGCTCCGGCAATATAGTACAATAGAATTATCGAGTGAGTAAAAACACAACCAATGACAAGTACAACCAATAAAGAACCAACCCTGGCAGATGTCATCGAAAAGTTAGACAAGCTATCGACTGATGTGAGCCAGCTATCTAATCGTGTGGATAGGCTATCAAATGACTCTGAAAAGTTCAACGATCGCTTTTCTAATTACCAGCAAGCAACTCAGTGGGTGGTGCAACTTGCTTTTACTTTAATTGCTAGTGCTACTATTACAGTCATTATCACTTCAGTGGTGCGGAAGTAATCGAGAATGGGGCGATCGCGTGGATCGAGAAACCCGGTTTCTTCCTAAATATTTCGGTAGGATGCAAAAGTTATCGCAGAAACCCGGTTTCTGGAAAATTAACTTTATGTACACAGTGAGTGAGGGGCAAACATACTAAATTTCTATCTCTTTATAACCAGGGGGGGGAAGGGATGGGGTAAGTACCTGCGGGCCAAATATCATTGGTCGAATTAGAAGAAAATAAATATTTAAATATGGATTTAAATAGGGTATGGAGCGCCCGAATTGAGAAGTGGTCAGTCCACCACGAATTGGACTTATTGGACGAATTGGTTCGTTACTATAACCACTCCGTGTCGAAACACCTAGCCATCTACTGAGATCGAGTTTTTCGCATTTACCGCCTCCCCCAGTTTGAGTACCCTGAATATTGTTGTTACCTTGTCCTGTAGGCGGAGTAGGCAGACTGATATTTGGCTGCGATAAAGGTGGCAGACCTAAATTCCCTGGAGAAGGAACCTGCGGATTTGGATCGAGCCCAGAAGGATCGGTTAAATTCACTGGTTCATTAACAATATAACCGTACAAATTCCCATCTCCACCAGCAAACCCGATCGGATCTTTCGCCGTCCACTTCCCCGCTACAGCATCATAATCCCTAAACCCAAACCGCACTAACTCTGTCTCCACATCTATCAACCCCCCGGCAAAACTATTATGCAGTTCAAACTGGGTAACAATCAGCAATAACTTGACCAAAGCTGTCGTATTCCAGAACTTTGACGAGTGTACCATTGGCATCGCAGACCACTCGCGGCGTGCCGAGTTGGTCGGTGGTGATGTAATACCAGTTGTTATCGCTTTCTAGGGCAAAGAGTAAGCCAAAATCATCATAATGATAGCGGCTTAAACTGCCTGATGGAGAACGCACGGCGGTGAGTTGAAAGGGATGGTTGGGGTTGCCGTAAAGGTATTAAGTGGTGCCATTTTCATCGCTACGAGCAACCCGAAAGTTCATGCTGTCGTAGGTGTAAACCAGGTTTTTCTTCATTGAGTTTTGTGTTTCTGGAATAAGTCTAAATTGTCGTCAAGATAAATTGACAAAAATTTGAATTTAACATTTAAAAAAACGCTGTAGTCATATTCAGCGTGTAATCTGACAACTACCTGGACCAACTACGTCAAGATACAAGGGATGATTGGGTGAGATATCATAATCTTTAAAACGCTGATAAAGATCTGAAGAGTCTACTCCTTTTGGAATTCCAAGACACCCAGCAGTTCCTGGTGTACCACCATCTGGATGAAAACCAAAATCACCTCTTGTTGTTTTGAATGTTGGCTTAACAGCTAACCACCAAGATTTGCCAGAAACACTATCTAGGCATCGTGCATAGATATCTTGTGTTTTATCAAAATACTCAATCGGCCCCTGAGTAATCTTATAATTACCTTCGGGTAATGCTCCTTTCCCCCATTGTCCAGATATAATTGGATATAAACCAATTTCTTTACCTTGATCATTTATCCAAGAAACTGTTCCATATGCAAATGTGTTAGTTTTTCCTCCATCTCCTGGCAACCCATAATATGCCCAAATGTCAAAACGTAGACGATCAGTTCCTTGTCGATCAAGAAAGTTGATTGGTTCATTTGAGACATAACTGTATAAATTAGCATCTCCTCCAATAAATCTGATTGGATCTTTAGCAGTCCACTTAGCCGCCACTGCATCATAATCCCTGAAACCAAAACGCACTAATTTTGTATCCGGTTCTATCAAACCACCAGCAAAGCTGATAGGCAAATCAAAGAGAAAATTACTATCAGCTATTTGTTGACCAAAACTGTTGTAGTCTAAAACTTTAATCGCCCGACCATTAACATCACAAACAACTCGCGGTGTACCTAACTGGTCAGTTACCAGATAATACAAATTAGCATCGCGTTTCAGCGAAAACAGCGAACCAAAATCATCATATTCATAAACACTCAATTTTCCAGAATTATCGCGCATCGCCGTCACTGGAAACGGATGATTCGGATTCCCATAAAGATACTGCTCCGTTCCCTTTTTATCTGTCCGCGCCACCCGCCGATTCATACTATCGTAGGTATAGTTAATCGCCTTACCATCAGGCCAACTCACCTCTAACAATTCCCCAGTCGCACTGTACTTGAGCGTCATATCACCACGCTGCATTAAGAAACCATCCGCATCAAATTCGTAGGGCGTTCCATCCAACTCAATCAAACGATCTTGAGCATCATAACTGGCGGTATGCTGTTGGGCTCCTAACTGCCACTCAGTCCGGTTGCCGTTGTCATCATAGACATAACGCTCGACAACTTCACTGTCACGCCTGACTAAAATCAATTGACCATCAAGATCGTAAGTGTAATCGTAAATATGGGTTGTACCCGTCACCGTTTCCCGCTTCTGGACAATGCGACTGAGAACGTCATAACTAAGCTGTAATTGATAGATGACTCGCCCGTTAACCAGATTTGTCCGAGAAATCACGCGACCGGAATTATCGTACTCAATGTCAACATTCATCTTGCCATCAGTAATCTGAGTCGGCGCACCCGTTGCCAGATTTCGTACTACTTGAAATTGACCATATTGGGTCAGCAACCCGTCCGCATCTCGCTTCATTTCGATTTCCGGTTCGTCATCTAACTGCATCCCGACTAGGGAAAAATTATTATCGTAACGATAGCGGTAAGTCCCATTTGCAACGCCACTCCACGCCATTTCAGTCACTAAACCGCCGTCATAAGTAAAGGTCATTTCTTGGGGAGTCTCGCCATTTGCGGGAGTGCGGACGAGTTTTGTTACCCGTTTCGACTCTTTTTCGTAGGTGACATCTACCGTTGCTTCTGGGTAGGTTGCCCGTTCTAAATCGCCAGATTGATTGTAAATTCCTTGGACAGTTCGACCACTAGGAAGGGTAGAGTTTGTGAGTTGTTGTTCCGAGTCGTAGGTGCTGGAATAACCCCCCCAGCCCCCCTTGCTAAGCTATGCTTTATAAACATCTTTCTTTACAAGAAAATTGACAAAAGTAACTACTTGTGTAGGAGCTCTTGGGGCGATAGAGCCCGATCGAATATGAATTTTTCTGCAAAGAATATTCATTGATGTCTCCATCTGTCAATGAGTTTGCTCAAGGGCGATCGGGTTTTTCCCGATCGCACATTTTGGACAAACAGAATAAAATATTTTTCTACCATTAGTGGCGGGAACCAAAAATTATCACTTATGACATCAACATAATTCATCATCACAGCTATTTTACCCCTCTAAAAATACCAATTCTAAATTGTTTTTAGTTGATTAAATAACAGCCACCCTATCATAATATCATCCAATCTTCTCAATCCACGCCACAGAGTCTTAACTCCCGGAAAACCATCATGTTTTCTTCCTAAAAAACCTCCCAATTTAGCAATCCAACCAACCGCTTCCCCTAAAGTTGGCGGGTAAGAATGAGGATAACTTTTGTGATGAATTGTTGCATAAAGAGCCTGCCATTCGGGAGGTTCTAACATGATTTCACAACTGACATCATCCGCGAGCCTCGCTTGATGAGTAATATAAAGTAAGCGCCAAGCTACTATGGAATAAGTAGCTAAAGCCATTTCTAACCTTTTTGCTGTTTCCAATTGTAGCTTCTCAATTCCACAACCACTTTTTAATACATAATGGTAACGCTCAATCAACCAACGATAACCATACCATCTCACATAAGTAGTCACATCCTCAATACAAGTAATAGGTAAATTTGTCACTAGCCACCATTCAATTGCTTCGGACTCAGAAGGTGGCTCGGATTCTCTAACTAAAATAACTTGCAGTTTAATCGGACTTAATTTCTCTTGTTTAGGACGATTTTGAGGGGGTTGAATAGTTAAGGTTTTATACCTAATAGTTAAAGTTGCCCTGCGTGATGAGCGAGTCGGGTTGCGCTTCAATTCAACAGTCATTGTGACTTGCGGTTCGACCAATTCCACCTCTTCTTTAAGATGGTTGGACGAGGACTCTAAACATCTGTTTTGAGTAGCTCGAATCAAAAAATCTGCTCCCTCACGATTTGCACAGGCAAACAAGTCATAAAAGTCAGCTTCTCGATCGGCAATTGTGACTACTTGTTGTGAATCAGGTATAATGGATAGCGTATTTTTTAAAGCATCAAGCCATCTTTGACTCTCTTTTTCTTCAGTTGATTTTTGAGAACGTAGATCCGCTTTACCTAAATATTTTGGCTCTCTTGCCCAGACATATTGGTCGATAATGCCGTCAGGTAGCCCCTCTGTTGTTGCTGCTAAAGTTGAATGTACTTTCAATCCATGAGCATATTTACTATCAAGGTATCCGACTCCTTTAACTGCTTTATGAGTGGTATAATTTAATTCTGTTGTATCTTGTATTGCCAAGATAATTTGATGATTTTTAATTCTTTCTACTGTCGCATCTACGTGTCCTTTCCTAAGCTGAGCTGGTTTGATATATGGTGAATCCCAGAAATCGTAAGTAGCCTTAGTTTCTGCCCATGTTCCACTAGCTTGCGGTACACTGGATGTTGGTTTATCACTCAGATTAGAGACAATTTTCATAAATCTATTGGTTCTTCTTACATCTCCCAATTGAGTTTTTTCTAATTCTTGTCTTACCCATCCATCGATCATTTTAACCTCATTACTGGGCGATCGCCCGATCGTTTAACTGCACAGATGTTGATTTTTGTCAACTTTCTTGTTAAGAAAGATGTTTATAAAGCATAGCTTGCTAAGGGGGGAGTTAGAGGGATTTTCCTCATTAACCAGGGGGGAGTTAGAGAGGTTTTCTTCATTAATCAGGGGGGAGTTAGAGAGGTTTTGCTCATAGCCCCCCCTTAACAAGCTATGCTTTATAAACATCTTTCTTAACAACAATACTCCGGACAGTTTTTGAGACCGAGGCTGAAACCCTCATTCTACCGTTAGCATTTGACCTCACTGAGAAGGCTGAAACCCGCATTCTGCCGTTAGTGATTGAAAACTGTCCGGACTATTGTTAACAAGAAAGTTGACAAAAATCAACATCTGTGCAGTTAAACGATCGGGCGATCGCCCAGTAATGAGGTTAAAATGATCGATGGATGGGTAAGACAAGAATTAGAAAAAACTCAATTGGGAGATGTAAGAAGAACCAATAGAATAGACCTCTTGCAAAATAGTTTTATGATATAATGGAAAGTTTTGCTGAGAGTTGATTGAATCCCAACTCTTAAGTTA